>JALOAP010000268.1 GCA_023228745.1 Dehalococcoidia bacterium
CTCTGTCCTCGATCCGCCGCCCCATCCATGATGCACCCTGAAATCGACCGTCCTGCCCCGGCCTCCGTTTTCGCTGAAAACTACCCGCATAAAGTATGTATATCCGCCATAAGGCACGTTTAGCATAGTGCAAAGGGTCTTGACGGGGTTCGTGCTTCCGTGCTTTACGATTGCCGCCTCATGGTTTCCGATACCGAGACACAGGATACGCTCCCGGATCGGTTTCAGGATTTCAAACATAACGTCCCGCTGGTAGTCGATAACGGCATCCTCGTCACCAGGGGAGCCGTCAGAGCTTTTCTTGTACCGTTTGGCATCCTTCACGATGACCATATCAAGCAAATCACCCACGCCGATGAAATAGGTCTTATCGTCAACGTCCTCGATATATCGCCGGAACGCCTTCAGATCGCACCAACGGTTTCCGAGATGAACGTCCGAAAGTGGTTTCACGCGAATGGTATCACCGTACTTGTACGGAATATGCTTAGTCTCGCAGATCAATAGCATCCCTCCTTAGGTGTCCTACTGTGTAATAGTAAACGGCAATGAGTTGCATTGGAAACCTGCGGCCTGTTTGTGGCCTCCACCGCCATACTTTTTTGCCAATGCGCTACAATCAATATCCTTCTTGGTATAAATTGATACCGTCCACTTTTTACCGTCAAAGATAAACGGCATCATTAAATCGTAATCTTCCTTTATGGAGTCGAACAACTGAGATGAGACACTTCCTGCATTACAGGCGATAACTTTATATCCCTCGAACTCCGTCCAAAAGGACCATGATTTAATTAGTCCGGCGTAGTAGTTGTCGCGGTACGTTAAGGCAACTTCTCCGGCCTTTATTTCTTCTTTGGGGAGATAGCCGGGGTTGAGCCACTTATCCCAATTACTCGATTCGGGGTTAGTGCTGCCGTAAAGCCTTATTCCCGCTTGGAGTTTATTTGTGTCCTCTCCGTACCTAAAGGCCCACACATCGTAATCCCCAAGAAGCTGGACGATTACCGGAACTGAAGCATAGGGGTAATAATATTCCCAAGCCAATTCACACCCCGCCGTTCCATCCCTTCTAATCCCGGCGATTTGGGCCGAAAGGTGCGCGTGTTTTTCAATTGCTGTTTTGTGATGGTCAATCCAGACAACTCTTTTCGTGATGCTTAGTAGCCTATCGAAATCACCATCTTTCTGGAGGGAGAAGTCCACAATAACAACTTCCTCATTCGGTCTGATTTTGTCGAACGGAAAATTATGGCTATAATTGATTGCGATATATTCAAATCCGGTCCCGTCATCTTCCTTGTTTTTCATTGCGCGGCGAACAATAGCACCCGCACAGTGTCCATCCATATCTGTGTGATAAAAACATTTCATGTTCCTACCTCCCAAAATAGTCTTTCGTTAATTCCTTCCCACTCTCCCTTGCCGATCTCCACAAGCGGATGATCCAGCAAGCGAACGCTACGGCCAGCAGTAAAGCGATTAGGGAGATTAAATGACTCATGTTCGGGCCTCAAAGCTGAAATATTCTTCAACTGTCTTTTCGTCGTATCCATACCCAACAAGGGCATCCTCGACAAGTTCCATTACACCATGAATATCCAAATCGTCCGATCCTGATTCTATGGTTACTTTCCGGTAGAGTTCAGGATGCGAGATATCTGTTGTTGTGCTTTCAATGATTATTCTCATTCCTCCCCCCCGTCTGCTTCCCTGTAAATCATGTTAGCGACTTCCCGCAGCACCCAATACCCGGCAAGGTCTTTCATGGTGTCCTCGGAAATGGTCTTAATTCCCGGCGTGAGTATCCTTGATAACTTGTCATCCATCCGGACGTTCAACTGTTCAACCGGGTCCGCCTTTGAGAAAATCCGAATTGGAGCAAGGGCCGAATTTCCGTATTCCGTATTTTTGTGGATGAGAAATTCAGCAAGCCCATTGCATACCTCGTATATCAGTCGCCGGACCTCATCCTGTTTGATAAACATGGCTTCCTTCGCGCTCGTCATTTGGCCTCCATATCAACTCGTTCCCATTGTCCAGATTTAAAATGATATACCCCGTCAATAAGATTTTCGGTTTTTGCTTGATGCTGATGAGAATTTCCGCATCCATACCCAATAGAAAGATTTTCACAAATGTGCCATATTGCAGGCCATGAACCAATTCTTACGTCCTTACCTTTTGAGTGATGTCCAAACACGCTACCCTCGCACCCAAAAGCGAAAGCGTTTGTATTGGGCAAGCTTTCGTGCCTTTTCCCTACGGAAACCCTGTCGTATCCTGCATCTGAGCATTTAGAAAGAAACTTGGCGGTGAATACCGTTGCATCTTCAAGTTTCTTTTTTGTATCCTCAAATTCTTCTTGGTTGCGCCTCAGCGTTTCTTCCATTTTCTTAATCCTGTAATCAAAATTCATGTCACTTTCCCTCCTTCTCATTCGTCCGTATTATCTCCGTATCCCGAACCACCCGGACGGTGTGGCCCTGGTTGACGGCGTAGTCAAAGCATATGTCAACGCCTAACTCAGTCTGCTTGGTGTCGTAAACCTTCCACCCACCCTTATCCGTAAGGATGAGGATGTAGTAAAGGTTCGGGTGTCGCTTCTTCCGGCCTCTCCCCCTGAACGCATCCTCCATTTTCTGCATTACCTCATCCAACTGAGGCTTTGGCATGGTTACTGGTTCAGTGAAATCCGCTTCTCTTGTGTCTGGTCCACGGGTCATTCGAGTATTCCTTCCAACGGAATTATTTTGTCCTTGTCTGGCTAATGAATATCCTGTGGCCACATACGATACAGCGCATCTGGTCACGCCGTTCATTCGGTACGATATTGGCCGATAGACACCCGCAATGTGGACAGGTAGCAGGGAACGGGAGAACGTGAGACTTCCTTTGCGCCGCCTCAGTCCTTTCATCCCTGTCCCGCCTGTGAATCCCCAACAGCTTCCTTTTCTCCGCGCATTTAATTCCCGCCGCGCTTCTGCTCATTTAGACCTCCCGCCCTATCGTGAAATTGTCCTGTGATCCGTCGAATATGCTCATAACCTCGTCAACCCGCGTACCGTGAAGCTCGGATAGCCTCTTGCACATATTCACCCATGCCTTTTTCTCGGATACCGCGTAGCTGTAGAGAATGTGCGTTTCACTCTTGAATACGAACTTGCCGCGCCATTTCACTTTATTGGATTTTGCCACGGAGCCTCATTTATGAACCGGCAACCTGCCGCAAGTTTGAACTTGATAAATTTCCCGTTAGGATTGTCGTTCTTGTCCCGCCAAATCTTCGCCTTCTCGATGGTGAGAATCCCGCTCCGCTGAAGGGTCAAGTACACCCTGGCCCTATTAAGTGTCCCGGCCCCGCCATACCCAAGCTGTTTATTCCGGTCTTTCTGAATAGCGATTACGGCCACTCCCGTTTTCAGCTTGTCAGCTATGTTCTTTATCCGAAGTTGCATCTTGTAGGCTTCCCCGTCAGAGCCTTCATCCAGGTAGTCCACAATGTTCAATCCGTCCGGGTCAATCTTGTCCGGGAACTTGTCAGTCTGGAAAACGAACTTGATCTTGTCCCATTCAGACTCAGGCTCTTTGAACTCGTTTATCCTGATCCTCAGTTCCGCTCCGTCCTGCATTTCGGAAGTCATGTACTTAACCCGGAACTTATCTGAGTTGCGGAGGGCCATATTCAGGCAGTAGGCCGTTTTCCCCGCGTTTGACTCCCCGGCTATCACTATGACGTTCCCCTTGTGGACGTGAACAAATTCATGGACTCCCAACGGAAACCGGACAAGAAGCGGGGTTACATCGGCAGACCGCCAATCAATGACGTTGTCCTTTGCGTCTACAGGGCGGTAGTAACCAGACCTTGAACCGTCCTTTTCCAGTATCCCCTTGTCGCATAACCTCTTGATAATAATATGAGTATTTTTCTTCTCATTTCTTGTAGACAGTTGTAGACGCGAGTAGATGTCCTGTAGACAAAATGTGCCATCTTGTAGACGCACAAAGTCGCCGATTTCGTCCGTAAGGTTCCTTCTTTGACCATCTCCGGAACGCTCCATCTGCAATTCCCAATAGGAAAGAGCGTCCTTTTCGATGTCTGATTTCTGTCTTTCATCACCGTGGAAAACAGACAAAGAGTGAATAATATCAACTGTTTCATTTATTGACGATCCACCTTTCAACATGGCTATCATTGCCATTTCGCGCTGAGTTGCCAGATTGATTTTGTCCATCAATGATCCTTCGGTTGGGTTGCTGTTTTGGCTGTTTTCCTGTTGACGATGTAGACATCTACAGGTTCCCTATATAAGGTACTTATTTATTATATAGCTCCCTTGGGGTCGCTATGGCGTTGGCCGGGGTGTCAAATATTTGACTAAGCGTAGGGTTTATCATTCAGCCTTCCCGTACAAATCTTCCCAATCCTTGAGCCGCATCATTACCAAATCGGACTCATGCCTCTGCCCGGTAACGTGGACGATGACTAACGGCGTTTTCCCTTCGGGGCAATTTCTCACCGCCTGATCCATGAAGGACTGGCCGACAAATGACTTTCGCTTCTTGCACTCGATTGACCAGATAGCGTGTTCTATGTCCTGGCCTTCAATCGTGCCGACTGATTTACCGCCAAGCCGTTTAGCCATTTTCTGTTGGTACGCTCGGCCAGCCCTCTTGTTGGATGTGCAGGGGTTCATTAGAACGGTTTTTCCTCCTGCGTGGGCTTCGGTGAATCGTCCTTTTTTTCGGTGTGGGGACAGAGGGCTTTCAGTTTTTCTATTTCCTCCTTGAGCTTCTTGTTTTCATTCTCAAGGTTGTACGCTTTCGATGACGCAGTACATCTCTCCTCTTCTTTGGCCTCAAGC
>JALOAP010000269.1 GCA_023228745.1 Dehalococcoidia bacterium
CCGTCGGCCAGGTGACGCCGATCGCCGGTGATGTCGCAGGGCACCGGGTCCCGAGGCCGCAGTGGGCCTCGACTACGGGGCGGTGGCGCATCTTGCCGATTCGCCGGTAGCCGCGGCCCTCGTGGCCGCTCCGGTCGGTGGATCGCCACATCACCG
This sequence comes from Dehalococcoidia bacterium, assembly GCA_023228745.1. Lineage (GTDB taxonomy): Bacteria > Chloroflexota > Dehalococcoidia > Tepidiformales > Tepidiformaceae > JALOAP01. The sequence goes on from JALOAP010000269.1 coordinate 157, forward strand.
GTCACCCCTGATCGTTCACCACGAGCCGCGCGCGCAGCAAGCGGCGGGCGACGGGTATCGCCGGTTCCCGTCCACCAAGGTGACGCCTATCGCCGGTGATGTCGCAGGGCACCGGGTCCCGAGGCCGCAGTGGGCCTCGACTACGGGGCCGGCGAGGAACGGGTGGACGACTCCCGCGTACGTCCAGTGGTGGTCGAAGGCGGGGCGGAGCGCCCTGATCGCGACGGGCTCCGCTATGCGGAGCGCCCCAGCGATTCGAGTGCCTCGCCGGTGAGCCGGTACGTCGTCCATTCGTCCATGGCAATGGCGCCGAGGGCACGGTAGAAGCCGATCGCCGGTTCGTTCCAGTCGAGCACGGACCATTCGAGGCGGGCGCAGCCGCGTTCGACGGCGATTTGCGCGAGGCGCACCAGGAGCGCGCGGCCGAAGCCCTGCCCGCGCAGTTCGGGCCAGACAAAGAGGTCTTCGAGCCAGATGCCGGGGCGCCCCTCCCAGGTGCTGAAGCTGTGGAAGAAAAGCGCGAAGCCGGCCACCTCGCCGCTGCCGGTCTCGGCCATGATCACCTCGGCGTAGGGGCGTGGGCCGAAGAGGTGGCGGCGCAGCTCTTCGCGGTCGAGCCGTACGGCGTCGGGCTCCCGCTCGTATTCAGCGAGGCCGTGGATGAGCGCGATGATGGTGTCGAGGTCGGCTTCGCGGGCGAAGCGCAGGGTCACGGCTCGTCGACCAGCTCGATCTTCGAGACGGTGGCGCCTTCCTTCGCGATGCGGGTGCCGAGCGACCGGCCGGTCATGCCCGCCGCTTCGAGCTGCTTGAGCATGGCCGCGGCGACTTCGCGGCCGGAGTCGGGCGGGCAGATGGCGGCGATGGAGCTGCCGGCGCCACTGAGCCAGGCAGCGTGTGCCCCGGCCCGCTTCGCAGCATCAAAGATGTCGAACATGGGCGGGAAGAGCGAAGCGCGCTGGCGCTGGTGGAGGCGGTCGTCGGTGGCGGCATCGAGCAGGTCGACGCGGCCCGCGGCCATGGAGGCCACGAAGAGTGCGGCGCGGCCGGTATTGTGGACGGCGTCGGCCTTGCTGTAGCTATCGGGGAGCGCCTTGCGGGCATGCTTGGTGGCCATTGTGTGGTCGGGGATGAGGATGGCCATCGAAGTCTCGGAGGGGAAGCGGCAGGGCACGCGCAGGAACTTGCCGCCCTCCTGCACACAGACCTGCATGCCGCCGAACATGGCGGGCGTGGCGTTGTCGCCGTGGCCTTCGAGTTCGCTGGCGATGGTGAGCGCGGCGTCTTCGTCGAGCGGCTTCCCTTCGAACTCGTTCGCGGCGATCACCCCGGCCACGCGAGCGACGGCACTCGCGCCAAGGCCGCGCCCGAGCGGGATGGCGACGTTATAGCGCGCGCGCACGGGCGGGGTTTCCTTGCCCATCCGCGCGTAGGTTTGGCGGACCGCAGTGAGGACCATCTTTTCGCCAACGTCCTCGGTGGGCATCGGTTCGGGGCCACCGAAGGTGACGGTGATGGAAGCGAAAAGGTCGAGCGCGAGGCCGAGGCAATCGAAGCCGGCTCCAAGGTTCGCGCTGGTCGCGGGTACTCGGATAGTGATGGCAGTTGCAGACATGGCAGTTCTCGTGGAGGGGAGAGGATAACAGGGGAAGCGGCTATGGGCCGGGGCCGGTAGCCGGTCGCCGGTTTTCGGTAGCCCGGGAACCTCCTCCATTCTCGGTCACCGACTGGTGGCGTGGCGAATCGGGGCCTATGGATCCTTGGTGGCGAAGGATGCGCGGTGCAGGCTTGGGGGTGCAGCGTGGGGAAGGTGGGTGGTGGGGAGGTGCGCAGGAGGTCTGAGATGCGCGTACTGGTTGCCTGGGCTTCGAAACATGGTGCGACGGCGGGTATCGCCGAGGCGATTGGGGAGGAGCTGCGGGAGCAGGGGTTGGAGGTGACCGCGCTGCCGATGGAGAACGTGGGCGCGTTGGAGGAGTTCGATGCCTTCGTGCTCGGCGCGGCGGTCTACGTGGGGCAGTGGGTCAAGCCCGCGAAGGAGTTCGTGCAGCGCAACCGCGAAGTGCTGGCGAGGCGGCCGGTTTGGCTGTTCTCGAGCGGGCCAATCGGGGAGCCGCTGAAGCCGGCCGCCGACGCAGTGGACGTGGGCGCGGCGATGGAGGCGACGGCCGCACGCGAGCACCGGCTCTTCGCGGGGCGCATCGCGCGGAAGGAGCTCGGACTGGCGGAGAAGGCGATGATGCTGGCTCTACGCGTGCCAGATGGCGACTGGCGCGACTGGGAGGATATCCGTGGCTGGGCGCGGGGCATCGCAGCGAAGCTGGCCGAACTGCCGGCGCCGGAGAAGTACAGGCCGTGGGCGGTCGGCGGTCGGTGGTAGGTTCAGGCGAAAGGCATGAGGCGAGAGGCATGAGGTTGGCGCGCCGGTAGCCGCGGCCCTCGTGGCCGCTTGTGTGGGTACCCTCGTGACATCAACGGCAACACGGGTCATTCGCCATGAGCCGCGCGCCCGCAAGCGGCGGGCGGCCGGAGACGGCGGTGTGCGTCCCCGGGCTTGCGCGGTGCCGCCCGTTGGCTGAGGCGCCGGTAGCCGCGGCCCTCGTGGCCGCTTGTGTGGGTACCCTCGTGACACCAACGGCAGCACGGGTCGTTCGCCATGAGCTGCGCGCGCAGCAAGCGGCGGGCGGCCGGAGACGGCGGTGTGCGTCCCCGGGCTTGCGCGGTGCCGCCCGTTGGCTGGCGCGACGGTAGCCGCGGCCCTCGTGGCCGCTTGTGTGGGTACCCTCGTGACATCAACGGCAGCACGGGTCATTCGCCATGAGCCGCGCGCCCGCAAGCGGCGGGCGGCCGGAGACGGCGGTGTGCGTCCCCTGCTTGCGCGGCGCCGCCCGTTGGCTGAGGCGCCGGTAGCCGCGGCCCTCGTGGCCGCTCGTGTGGGTACCCTCGTCACACCAACGGCAGCACGGGTCATTCGCCATGAGCCGCGCGCCCGCAAGCGGCGGGCGGCCGGAGACGGCGGTGTGCGTCCCCGTGCTTGCGCGGCGCCGCCCGTTGGCTGAGGCGAGCGGGGACAAGCCCCGCGGCTACCGGGTCGTGCGACGCGTTTCGCCGTTGGTGTTGCGGGGTGCTGGGTCCCGAGGCCGCGGTGGGCCTCGACTACGGGGTGCGGGTGCCGATAGTGGCGAGCATGCGTCGCCAGTAGGTGCGGAGCGGTTCGGCGGGCGGCTCGGCCTGGGCGAGTTGCCAGAGGTCGTAAAGGGTTGTTGCGAGGGCGGCGAGGATGAGCGCGGTGAGGACTTTGACCTCAACCGGGGGATGGTCGTAGCCGTTGAGGTAGGGCCAGTAGGAGAACGTGGACGCGGTGATCACGAGCACGGGCAGGAACCACCTTCGCGGCACATAGAACACGTAGGCGATGGAGAGCACATCGGCCACGAAGAAGTAGCGGTCGTGCATGCGCGGCATGACGAAGGGGCAGAGCAGGGCGAACATCGTGGCGAGGACGACCGTTTCGCGGTTGCCGGGGCGTAGCCGAGGGTGAGCCACGGCGACCATCGCCAGGGCGATGATGGCGGCGGCGAGCTTGAAGGCGTGGTCATGGAGGAAGGCAGCATTGGGGAGCCACTGGTAGATGTTCGGGGCGCCGAGGACCAGCGTCTTGTAGAGCCGCGCCTGGTCGACGTAGTTCGTCACCAGCTCCCAGAACGGCCGCCCGAAATACCACGCGGGGATGATTGCGACGAAGTAGGGCAGCGGCGAGAGCAGCCACGCGCGCAGGGGGATGCGCCCCTTGAGCGTGAGCACGAGGTAGGCGGGGACGACGAACGCGGCCTGTCCCTTGAAGGCAAAGGCGATGCCGAGCATGAGCAGCGAAAGGCCGGCGCGGTTTCGCAGCAGGAAGAGCAGCGAAAGGACCACGAACGACGTGAAGATGGCGTCGCACTGGCCCCAGCGGGCGCCGTTCCAAACGACCGTGGGGGCGAACAGCACGGCGGCGTACACCGCCACGCTCAATGTGCGCGAGGGGCTTCGTTCGCGCACCACGAACATGACCGCGGCGGCGAGCAGGACATCGAAGGGCAGGCTGATCGCCTTGATGTCGACGATCTTGGAGAAGGGCAGGTGAGTCGCGAGCGCAAGGAGATAGAGGTAGGGCGGGGTGTAGTCGGCGAAGCGTTCGCCCATGGCGGTGGCGAAGCCTTGCTCGCGGATGTGGTCGTACCAGGGGCTCAAGAAGCTCCCGTAGTCGCCGCTTTCGAACGAGAGCATGGGCAGTCGCCAGAGCAGCGCGGCGAGCGTGACCAGGACCAGGGCGGCGGGGAAAGCGACAGCTTCGCTCGTTGTGCGTAGCCGGCTCTCCGGCTCGGCGCCCGCTGTGATGTCCGCCACGCTCGGGAGGATACCATCCGCGTTGGGGATATGTGCGGGTGTCGGTCGTCAGTCGTGTCGCCAGTCGCCAGTCGCCAGTTGCCAGTTGGTGCCGTTGGTGCGGCGGGGTACCGGGCCGGGTCGAGGCGAAAGGTATGAGGTTGGCGCGATGGTACCCGCGGCCCTCGTGGCCGCTTGTGTGGGTACCCTCGTGACACCAACGGCAGCACGGGTCGTTCGCCATGGGCCGCGCGCGCAGCAAGCGGCGGGCGGCCGGGATCGGCGGTGTGCGTCCCCGGGCTTGCGCGCTTGGTGCGGC
>JALOAP010000270.1 GCA_023228745.1 Dehalococcoidia bacterium
TCAGCAAACAAATCATTCATATGCTCAACAAAGATCGTTTTGCCGGTTCCGTAATTAACATCAAGCTCTTTTTCAATAAGGCGCAACGGTCCCGAAAATCTTTCTTTGAGCGCGGGAGACCGCTTCGCCATCGCCTGAACATAGCAATAGGAGCAACGGTGAGGGCATTCGCCGGCAAGGTGGCTGTGGGTGTGTGTAACCCACGGGTACATATTTCCTTTTGAAATTGTTAAGGGCATGGCTAAGCCTCTCGTTCAATTATGTGCATAAAGACGCGTCCCTTTACGACGCTGATAACCTTGAATTTCAGGTTATTCACTTCAATGATGTCATCCGGTTTTGGCATTTCACCCATTCTAAATGTTGATTCCGGGCTGGTCTTAAGAATCTCTTCCTTTTTCTTCAGAAGATTTTCATAGTCGTCTATAAATGCAGCATGGATTCTGTTGTCTCTGTACTCTTGCATGGTCCAGCAACCTCCGGTAAAAGTAATTGAATCTCTTCAGGGATGGTTCTTGCTATCTCTGCTCATGCCGCCTTTTTTCCTTTCTTCTTGGTCTGCTCTGGTTCCGTCTGTGCTGCCGGCTCCCAATCAAGCATGCGTTCGATAAATGCGTGATAGTCGGCATCTGCCCATACGCTGCATGACATATACTGTGTGAGGCATTCGCCCGCGTCGTTTGGTTCTGAGACATGCCGCGACTTGCGCAATTCACAGCTGTCGCATACGCTCAGATCAATCTTGCCCTTTCCGCCTGGGCAGAGAAATTTATTGTCGGCCTTCTCTAAGGGGAGTTCCGGCTGATCGTCCCGGACAAATCCGCTCGATGAATCGTCAATTTTACCGGTTACGAGTTTGAAGCCGACTTTCACCTGCATATTGCCGTTTTTGGAGGTTAGTTCGATGGGCATGGAAACCTTAACTTTGCCATGCTCATCATAGAGAGCATCGACGTCCGTCTGATACTCTCGCAAGAGGCCGGCGACGCGCTTTTCAATGTTCCCGATAACCTTTTCCGTAAATTCCAATGTTGGGCTCCTTTCGTTTTCAATTAGTAACTTTTCCTATTTATAGGGTGACACGACATGACATAACGCACTTTTAAACTGAATAGACCAAATCATTCCCCTTTCAGCCACTTATTGAGGCCGGCTTCCATTTGCCTGAAATTGCCGTCCTTCAGGAGCTTGGCGACATTCTCATCCGGCAATTCATTCAGCGACGGCTGGGCATCGCCCTCCGGAACAGCTATCCAGCCGACGTCAACCATGTACTCCAGGAACGATTTAAGTACGATTCCCGCAGCGATTAATTTGTTCTGCAGTTGTACGCGCGGACCTTCAGTCGCGGAAGATGGAGAAGTCGTCTCCTTGGCCTTCTCGCCGGCTCCCTGGGTCGGTTTACCGACGCCCTTGGTCCATTCAAGAAGTCTCCGGCCGGTTTCAACGGATATGGGTTTACCCTCCTCGAAGATCCCGCGCATGATGACGCCGTAATTCTCGGACGGCTTTGGTTTGGTGATTCTTAGATTGTGTCCGCCGTCTATCCAGGCATGAACCATCATTTCAAAGAGGATGTCGTCAGACTGCTTCGGTGCTAGCACCTTTGATCGTTGCCATTCCTTCTTGCCGTCTTTCGTGACCTGTTCCATGGGATACTTCGCCCGCATGCAAACGATGACCAATGGAATCGGGGTCTGCATCAGCCTGAGCATAAATTCCCGCTGGTGGTCGATCTTTGGCACTTGCCAAATCAGTTGACCTTTCTTTCCGGCTTCTTCATTCTTCGCCGCCATATCTAAGACGCCGCCGACGCCTTCCCATTCGTGGGAAGCCGAATCGATGATAAGGGCGGAACATCCGGCCTTGTTGGCGGCATCGATGGCGCCGCCGTAGTTTTTAGGCGAAAATTGATCTCTCAGCGGAATAACCTGATAACCGCCGATGAGAGGATCGTCGGCGAAAACTTCACCGCGGCCGGATTCGGTTTCGATCATGACGACCTTCGTCATATCGCCGACAAAGCCCTTTGCTAGCAGCAAGGCGCTGCAGGTCTTCCCGTGTCCGGATTCTGAATACAGGCCGATCAATGGCTTTGCTTCTGATCTGCGCGCGGGTCGAATTCGGTAATCCATAGTTGGCCTCCTTTATCCGATTTCTGCTTCTAATCTTTCTTTCGACCATTTCATTTTTTGATAGGCGTCGCCTTCCAGGAGCATTTTCTTTTCCCACTGAGCCATTGCCCAATCGGGCGGGTCAATGATGGAAATGCTCAAAGGATAGGCGGGCCAATTATTTTCGCGTAAGCACTTGAGCCAAAGACGCTTTGCACGGTCAATTTTCTGCGCGGCCATGTCGTGATACGGTTCATTTAGTTGCACAAGTGAGCAAAGGTAGGGCTTCTGCGTTTCCTGAATAAGAAATACAAAGAGGGGGTCATGTCCATCAACGGAGTTGACCCCTTGACGGTAGAATTGATCTTGAATGTCCAGGCCTGTGTTTATTGCGTTGCGTTCGTAAGTGGCAGGATCGGCAAGAAGCCCGGTTGTCTTATAGTCTATCACCATTTTCTTGTCGTGTTGTATCCAATCGAGCCGGGCGCGGCACCATACAGAGCCATCTTTCCAGATGTAAGTTACTTCGGATTGCCCTTCGTCCTGAAGGCTCTTGATTTCCAGTTCGCAATTTTTTAAGAAGTCTTTTGCTGCCTGTACCATTTCCACGACGGAGGTATAGTGTTTTGTTAGTAGCGGGTAGTGTCCGAGCGCGCGCCATTGATCGCGCAAGTCTTTGGCTTCTTTCTTGCGCCAATCATCGTAAGGCACCTCTGCGGCTTTATCGATGCCTTGCAGTAAAAGACTGTGGGCTGCGGAGCCGATGTCATAAATTTCCTTTTGCTCTTCTTCTGCTTGAGGATTCAGCCGCGGATGGTTCTCAAAAGCATGGCGAGGCGTCTTTGTAACGAGGTCCAGGATTGTCGAGCGGCTTAAAGATGGTTCGTCACATGGGTCTTTATGGTAATCCTCTTCCGGCATGAAAAAATAAGAGCCTGGGTTCATAATTCGTTCGCTTTCTTTTCGAGTGTGGTAGCGACGGCAAGCAGAATCTCGCACGTTTCTTCGAATACGCTGACGCCTTGGAATGACTTGAATTGACCGGCGCGTTCGGTGTAGAAGGCTTTCAAATCTCGCGCGAAAGCCATAAGCTTTTCTTTGTCGGGCCTTAAGGCTTCGCGTCGCTCGGCTTCCTCTTTGGCTTTGCGTTCGGCTTCGGCCTTTTCCTCGGCTTCCCGTCGGGCCTTCTCTTCGGCTTCTATCCGGGCTTTCTCTGCCGCTTCGGCTTTGGCCTTCTCCATTTCTGCCTGCCTGATCTTTTCTTCTTCCTGCCGGCGCTTTTCGGCTTCGATCTTTTCCTGCTCTTCGCGGACCTTTCGCTCGAATTCCTCCCGCTGTTTCTGCAGGCGTTCCTCTTCCGCCTTCTGTATGCGGGCGGCTTCTTCCAGGCGCTGCCTTTCGGCTTCCTGCTCGGCGGCAATCTTGGCGAGACGTTCTTCTTCGGCTTTGCGCTTCGCTTCTTCTTCGGCCTTGATGCGGGCCTCTTCTTCAGCCTTACGACGGGCTTCGTCTTCTTCCGCCTGTTTCACGTCTTCGATCTGCTTCACGAATGAGGCGAATTGCTCGTCAGTAGCGGCTTTCAGAATCGTTGCCGGTATGACAAGGCCATAGGCCGTGTAGTTCTCACCGTCGAAGCGTGCGCCGAATTCAAATAGGCGATTCACGCGGGCCCGTATCCGGGCGGCTTCCTCTGCTTCCTTTTGCGCTTTGATCCGGGCGAGTTCATCGGTAACAATCTTTTCTTGCTCTGCCAGATGGTCCTCGATCGGCTGCAGCAAACCCGTGATTCTTTTTGCCTCAGCATCCACGCGGCGCCCATATTCAAGACTATCCGCCTTCAAGTCTTTCCGCGTCTTTTCAACCGATGTGCGCCTCTTGACGATATCCATACGGGCCTCGTGGACCTTCTTGAAGCCGTCCTTATCTTCGATGCCCTTTACCATCAGCTGCATATAGTTTTGCTTTAGGGTCGCAATGGCGGCGTCAGTGATGTTGTACTTGGTGAGTTCTTTGTCGATGGCTGTTTTATCCAATTTATTCCTCCATGTATTCTTTCCATGCCTCGTCAAATGCTTCATCCATTCCAAGGCACTCTATTGGTCCGGCTAGGTGCATGTGAGACAGAAGGCGCTTATAAAAGCTACGCCTCTGAATAAACGGCTTTATCTCTTTCTCGGCGGTTTCGATGATGGCGCAATAGATGTCGAACGGATCCATTGAAGCTCCTATCTGCTTTGTTTCAGCGCGTTTTCTATCTCCGTCTTCACTTCCTCGGCCAAGTGCGGGTCTTTGTTGCCATAGATATATGATCCCAGCGTGTGCTTGGCCGCTTGAAGCAGGTTAAACAAGGCCGGATCGTTCTTGATGGCCTTCCGGGATTCTTCTAATAGGTTCGGCATGGGTTAACTTCCTTTCGTTGAGATGATTAAAATGCCGACGATGATGATGGATACGCCGGCGGCGATGCCGACGACGGCAAGCAACTGAAGACACCAGCTCAGCGGATCGGTTGCAATGCCGTCGACGTCGTACCGTCCTTTGATGTTGCGTTTGAGCTTAGAGAGCATCGAATTCCTCTTGAAGTCGAGATAAAGCGATATCTAGTGCGGCCAGGATATAAGATTTGAGAAAAGAACAGTCAGCTTCAGAAATATTGCTCAGATATTTATCCTGCCCGCCCTTGGTACGGCATACAAAGCGAGTTATTCTTG
>JALOAP010000332.1 GCA_023228745.1 Dehalococcoidia bacterium
ACCGCACCATGACCGAGCTCTCGGACCCAAAACGACCATCCCCGCGCCTTGGAACGACTCCGAGACAACGTCGATCGGCCCCAAGGCCGCTTCTTCAGCAGCCTGCTAGACCAACAGTGCGCTCGAAAGTGCCAGCACCAGGCAGAGTGTGGCCGCGACCAGCAACGTGCGCTCCATCCTGTGCATCACGGCTCCTGCAGGCCGTCGCCAAGGATCTCGCCGAGCCCGAACATCCGGGCGAGGTTCGAGACGGATTCCAGCTTCGCTGCTTGTGCCTGCCCGGCGGCGTCGGCCAGCGCACTCACAATTAGTTCCTCAAGCATCTCGATATCGCCCGGGTCCACGACCTCGGGGCTCAGCTTCACGGAGAGCACGTTCTGTTCACCGTCCATCGTCACGCGCACCGCACCACCGCCCGAAACGCCTTCCACATGCGTCGTTCCGAGCTGTTGCCGTGCGCCGCCGAGCAGGTTTTCGAGCATGCTCGCGGGGTCGCTGTCAGGGGGAAGAGGAACTCCCGAACCGCCCTCCGGCCCGGGAGTTCCTGGAGATATCCCGCCCATCTTCCGTTCTCCAGTCAAAGCAGAATGACAAGAAGCAGAATGATGAGAATCAGGACGAGAAGACCGCCTCCGATATACATTGCGTCACCTCCTGGATCGAGACTACAGGGGGCACATTTAGCTCCTGCTCAACTGCTGTGCCGTCGGCTAACACGGAGATTGCAACTGTTCGATTAGCAGAATGCGAGTTTGGCCCTGCTGCCCGTGGCCTTTTCGCAGCGAATCGTCCAACCTGAACCTATGTCCGAAAACATCTACCGCACCGACGGCACCATCGATTCCTTTGAAAACCGCCGCCCGGAACGCGACTACGAAATCGAGTTCACGGCGCCCGAGTTCACCAGCATGTGCCCGATGACTGGCCTTCCGGACTTCGGCACGCTCACCATCACCTACAGCCCGGCCGAGCGTTGTATCGAGCTGCGCAGCTTCAAGTACTACCTCCAGACGTTCCGCGACCGCGGCATCTTCTATGAGGATGTGGTGAACCAGGTGCTGGACGACATCGTTGCTGCCATTTCGCCGAAGTGGGCCATGGTCGAAGGCGCGTTCAACACCCGTGGCGGCATCTCCGCGCGCGTCACCGCCAGCTACCCGGACGGCGAAGAATAGCGCGGGCCGTGCCCGGAACGCCGCAGAGGCCTATCCTGCCGTGAGCACCTGATGAGGCCATTTCTTCCTATGTCGGTGAAATCCGATCCCGGTGGGTATCCGCAACGCAAGGCATCCGAGATCCCGCTCGTGAGCGCCATTCAGATGCGCGAGATCCAGGGCGTCGCGCAGGAGGACTACGGCATCGACATCCTCCAGATCATGGAGAACGGTGGCCGTTCCGCGGCGGAGCTCGCGTTGGCGATGCTGGGCGGGCGCGGGCGCGGCCAGCGCATCGTCATCCTCGCCGGTGGCGGCAACAAGGGTGGAGCTGGCCTCTGCGCCGCGCGCCACCTCTCGAACTGGGGCTTCCAGGTCCAGCCAGTCTTCGCCGAAGTCGAATCCGAGATGTCCTTCGTCCCGCGCCGGCAGGTACAGATCCTCCGGAGTGCTGGCATCGCCGACCCCGACGAGGAAGTGAGCGAGTACACCGTTGAGCAGCAGCTCGACGCCGCCGATCTCGTCATCGATGCGCTCGTTGGTTACGGCCTGCAGGGGCCGCCCTCGGGCATGGCCTCCGCCGTCGTCGAACTCGCGCTCGCGGCGCGCAAGCCGATCCTGGCGCTCGATGTGCCGACCGGGATCAATGCCACGACGGGAGAGATCAGCACGCCCGCTATCCGCGCGACCACCACCCTCACACTCGACCTGCCGAAGCAAGGCCTGCTCGCGCCGGCTGCCCGCAGCCAGGTCGGCGCGCTCTACCTCGCCGATATCGGTATTCCCCGGGTGGTCCACCAGCGCCTCGGCATCCGCATCGACGGCATCTACAACGATGGGCCGATCATCCGCATTCGCCGCTAGGGCGTCAGCAGGAGTTCCCGCTGGCTCACCGGCCTCCAGGCGAGCTCCTTCGCCACGATGTGGTCCCCCAGCACGAGGAAATCAAGCCCGGACGAGTAGAACGTGCGGATGGCGTCCTTCGGCGTGCACACGATCGGTTCGCCACGAAGGTTGAACGACGTGTTCATGACGACCGGAACACCGGTCAGTTCTCTTGCTCCCTCCACGGGCCGCCGTGGCGAAGCGAGTCACAAGGTTGTCAGGAACATGTTGTGGCGGGGCGGAAAGGAGCCTGCCCGGGCAAACTGATCTCGCCTCACCCCATCGCGTAGAATCCGGTGACCCCATGCGGAGGCCTTCCATGCGCACTCGCTTTGTGAAATCGCCCGGAGAGGTCCAGCGCATCCAGGACGCACAGGCCGCCCCGGCCTTCCTCGATAGCCGCGCGGTTTCTACTACCTTCCTCACCGACCCGGAGGTGGTGGTGGAGCTCCTCCCGCCGCCGCTACAGCCGGCGAGCGAGCCGCGGGTCTTCGTCGCGGTCTACGAGATCAGCGATTCGAACTGCGTTGGCGGCTTCTTCGGAGCCTCCGTCAATCTCGCCTGTACCTTCCAGGGCGAACCCGGGCTCTACTGCCTCGCCATGCCGATGAACACCGACACCGCCATCATCTTCGGGCGTGAGCTCTACGCCGAGCCGAAAAAGCTCGCCGCCATCGATGTCGAGCAGCGCGGTCAGCATGTGCGGGGCACCGTCACCCGCCACGGCATCACCTACATCGAGCTCAGCGTGGCACTCGAAGGCGAGCCCACAGAGATCGATCACCAGGCGATCACGCACCACTACTACTTCAAGCACCTGCCCTCCGCCGACGGCCGGAGGCTCGCCTTCGACCCACAGCTCGTACGTGTGACTCACACGGGCACGACACGCCAGCTTGTGCGCGGCGCGGCCACCCTCGTCTTCCGCGAATCGCAGCACGACCCGCTGATCGATATCCCCGTGCTCGAAGTGGAAAGCGGCGCCTACAGCGTTGGCGAGACGCACACCCGCGCCGAAGTCGTCGCCACCGTCCCTGCCGACGACTTCCTCCCGTGGGCGTTCGCGAAAGTCGACGACTATAGTGCCTGGCTGCCGGCCCCAGCGGCGGTCTAACGCTGTGGCCGCTTGCCCGCAGGCCCGGTGCTGGGCAAGGTAGCGCGGTGACACAACTGGAAGCCGTTATCTTCGACTTCGGCGGCGTCATCGTGCCGGGTGCGGGCAACACCGAGGCACTCGCCGACACGACGACGCCGCTGGGCCGCATCGAGCAGGAGTTCGGCCTCGAGCCCGGCACGCTCTGGCGTGCGCAGTACATGAACGAAACGTGGGAGCGGCTGCGTGTGGGCGACGGGACGCACGAGCTCTGGCACGCCGCGGTACACGAGGCGCTGCTCGAACAGACCGACGCCGCGACCGCCCGCGCCGTTCTCCAGCGCCTCGGGGAGCCGCGCCCCGTGGAGTTCAACGACGGCATGATCGAGCTCCTCCAGCGGCTCCGTGGCCGGGTGAAGGTGGGCCTCCTTTCGAACGCCGCACCGGGCCTCGAGGAGAACCTTCGCGACCACTACCGCATCTACGATCTGTTCGATGACGTCATCAACTCGGCAACGGTGCGCCTCGCCAAGCCGGATCCGCGCATCTACACCCTTGCCGCCGATCGGCTGAACGTGGCCCCGGCCGCCTGCTTCTTCACCGACGACCTGGCCCACAATATCGATGCTGCCCGCGCTGTGGGAATGACCGCCCACCAGTTCGATGGCTATCCGCGCCTCCACGAGGCCCTCATTGCCGCCGGCATCGACGCTGCCTGAACTACGCCACTGGCGACTGTTGACCCGCGCGCGTACCATCCCCGCTCGTGGCCACCATCGAAGCAGTGCCCGCCTCCGCATCAGCGCCGCTTGACGCACCAGTCGATGGCGCAGGGCGGCGAGTGCTCGTCCTTTCGCGCGCCAAGGTCGGCCCGCGCATGGCCTCGCCCGGCATTCGTGCCTATCAGATCGCTGGCGCACTCGGGCGGCTCATGCCCGATGCGGAGATCACACTCGCGGCGCCGTCGGACTATGGCGACGTGGCACCGCCCGCGCCCAATGTGCGAATCCAGCAGTGGCATAGCAACGGCGACGCCGTCCGCATCGCGCGCGCCCACGATGTCACCGTCTCCC
>JALOAP010000271.1 GCA_023228745.1 Dehalococcoidia bacterium
TGTTCTTCACCTATAAGCAGGGCACGGGCCGGACGGTGTATATCGAGAACTTCTTCAGCCTGGGATTCAAGCTGGAGCTGATCCCGCAGTTTGGGCTGGGAGGCGTTGCCATCGAGGATGCGAGCGACAATGTTTACCTTGGCGACATCTGGCGAGCGCTGACGCCGTTCATCTCGACGGGACAACCACTCCTGTTGCAGCCGAACCCGGATGACCTTTCGCCGCGCTGGTTCGTGAGTGAGGGGACGAAGGAGGGCGGCAACCAGGGAGTGATTCGCTGGGGGACACCGCCACAACCTGGCACGTACACGGTCCGGCTCACGCTGAGCGATGGTGTGGCGCTCTTCCAGAACGAGATCCAGGTCCAGGTGCAGTCGAAACAGGTAGCGACAACGCCGGCAGCCGGGGCCTAGGGATGGCGCAGTCGCGGCTGAGAATCGCGGGTGGGAGTGCTCGCGGACTTCCGATCACCGAGCCAAGAGGCGCACGCTTGCGGCCGACGTCGGGGCTGGTGCGCGAGGCGATCTTCAACATCGTCGGTGACCTGGTAGATGGCGCGCGTGTGCTCGACCTGTACGCGGGCACGGGTGCGCTTGGGCTCGAAGCGCTCTCTCGCGGCGCGGCCGAGGCGGTCTTCGTCGAGGGCGCGGGCGCGAGTTGCCAGGCGATCCTCCAGACAATCGCGCGGGCGGGCTTCGGCGAGAGGGCGAAGGTGATCCGGGGACGCCTGCCAGCGGCGCTCTCGGCCGTCGAAGGGCAATTCGACCTGGTGTTGATGGACCCGCCATATCAGCTAGAGACGGCGGAGGAAACGCTGGCGCTCCTTGGCGAGCGGCTTTTGCCGGGTGGCTTGGTCGTCTATGAGCATGGATCTCGCTACAATCCGCCGGAACTCCTCGCAGGATTGGTCCTGCAGGAGCGGCGCGTGTACGGTGACAGCGCTATCGGACTCTACAGCCTTCAGGAGGCGAAATGAGGATTGCAATCTTCCCGGGTGGCTTCGATCCCGTAACGAACGGCCACCTCGACCTAGTGCAGCGAATGACGCATCTGTTCGACCGTGTGATCGTCGCTGTGGTTCGGGGCCGGGACAAAATGGGCATGTTCACGTGGGAGGAACGCATCGAGCTCTTCCGAAAGGCAGTGGAAGACCTGCCGACGGTAGAGGTTGAGGGATTCGACGAGATGACCGTCGAGTTCGCAAACAAGAAGGGCGCGGTCGCGATTGTGCGAGGCATCCGGGCAGTAAGCGACTTCGAGACGGAGTTCGACATGGCGCTTATGAACCGGAAGATGGCGCCCCACCTGGAATCGGTGTATCTGATGGCGAACCAGGATTTCCTGTACATCAGTGCGAGCCGGATTCGAGAAGTGTCGCGGCTGGGATACGACGTGGCCGAACTCGTACCTCCACATGTGCGGACAGCGATCCGCGAGAAATTGCAACAAACCCAAACGTAATAGGAGTCCCATCCGGGGCACGTGGAGATCCTCGACCTCATCGATAGTCTCGAAGAACTCGTCGTCCAGGCACGCCGATTGCCTGTAGGCGGGAATCTTGTCGTGGATCGAAAACGGATGCTGGACGTGATCGACCAGTTGCGGCTTGCCGTGCCGGGCGACCTGCGACAGGCCGCACAGATCATCGAAGCGCGCGAACAAGTAATGCAGGATGCACAGGCGCAAGCTGAGGTGATCCTTCGGCGGGCGGATGAAGAGCGGATGCGGCGGTTGGATGACAACGCGCTCGTGCGAGAGGCGCAGGAACGCGGTCAGCAGCTAATCATGGATGCCGAAGCGCGAGCACGTGAAACGATCGCTGAAGCAGATGCTACTGCGGCGGCGCACCTGAGCGAGGCGGCAGAGGCAGCGAGCAGACAACTGGATGACGCAGACGAGTATGCGCTGGAGGTGCTGCGACGGCTGGAGAACCAGCTGCAGGCCTTCCTGGACTCCATCCGGATGAGTATCGGAAGTCTGCAAGAGAAGCGGTAACTCCCGAAAAACATGTTCTTTGTCAATGATGTGCAGTGGCGCAGCGTTATGGTAGTGTTGTGCCTAACAGTCGCACGCACTGGACTGTAGATACGGCAGAAGGAATAAGAGACAGACCATGGCAGAGTTCACCGTCATCAAGGAAACGGACGCTCCGCGGCCGGCACGTCAGACTGGCCGGCTCGCCGCTCGGATGCGCGAATATGAGAAGTACATTGAGAGTGTTGCACCGGGGAAGGCAGGCAAGTTGACGCCGGCAAGAGGCGAATCGCCCCGCGGGATCGCGCTGCGCATTAGCCGCGCCGCGAAGCGCATGAACAAGACGGTTAACACCTGGGTGGCGGACGGTCACGTTTACTTCACCGTCGTCTAGCAGACGCAGCAAGCTGAGGAGCACAAACAAGAAAGGGGCGACATCTGTCGCCCCTTCTTGCTATCCAATTCGAAACTAGTTGCGGTCCGTTGCTCGCTCTTCGGAGGATACGAGGGCGAAGGAAGGGACTTCGCGCCCGGCGCGGTTGCTGTTGTTCCAGCGGCCACCATTTGAGCCCTTGCCGGACTCTTCGCTGTCCTTGGCCTGCTCCTTCTTCGAGCTGGTGCGCTCGCGGGGCCGTTCGGTGGTCTCTTCGAGGGTGCTGTCAGCGGCGGCAGTCTCGACGGTGCCGCGCACTGTCGCGCCTTCTTCAACGACGAGTGTCGCAACCTTGATGGTGCCGCTGACAACGCCACTGGCGGTGATCGTCAGGCGGCCGCTGCAGGTGAGGTCGCCTTCAATGCGGCCACGGACCTGGACGTCACGCGCCTGGATCTTGGCCTTGGCGGAAGCGTCCCGTTCGACGGTGAGCAGGCCGCGGCAGACGATTTCGCCGCTGACGTTTCCGAGAATCCGGAGGTCCTGGGCGGTTTCGTACTTACCATCGAAGCTGGAGTCTGCGTCGATGACGCTTTCCTGGCGAGCCGGTTGCCGTGCTTCGACTTCGGCTTCGGGATCGCGGCCGCGGGGGGTGCGCGGCTGGTTCACGGTGTACTCATCGGGGGTTTCTGGCTGGTCCGGGTAGCCAGACGTGAGGTCTGTGTACCGGTCGTCCTGCCGGGTCTTCTTGAGTTGCAATTCGCCCTCCTCGGCGGGGTGAGTGGCCGCTTCTGCGGCCGCGGGGGCGGCGGCCTGTCCCGCACCTTATGACCGCCAAAATTCCGTGTCCAGTGCAGGGTAAAGGTTTCATGCGCGAACGAGAAGGGTGCCAATGACGAGAAGTTGAATTTTCGACCGGTGGATTGCTTGAGAGGAAGATCGGAGAATGACGCAGTGAGTTATCGCGTTGGCATCATCAATGTCACTGGATTTGCTGGCATGGAAGCCGCAAGGCTTCTCTGGAAGCACCCGCACGCCCGCATCACTTCGGTCACTGGCCGCAGCCTCGCGGGGCAAAAGCTTGGCGAAGCGTTCCCACACCTCGCGCTCTACGGCGACCTCGACATCACGCCGGAAATCACGGGCGACGTCGATGTCGTGCTGTCGGCAATGCCGACAGCCGCGAGCGCTGAAGTGTGTGCCCCTTTCGTGCGGAGCGGAGTGAAGGTTATCGACATTGCTGCGGACTTCCGTCTAAAGGAACCGCAGGCGTTCGAGGAATGGTTTGGGCAGCCCCACCCGGCACCGGAACTGCTGCCGGATGCCGTCTACGGGCTCCCCGAGGTGCACCGCACGACGATCGCAAAGGCGTCGCTCGTGGCGAACCCGGGCTGCTACCCGGCGACATCGATCCTGGCGCTTGCTCCAGCCATGGCAGCGGGCCTCATCTCCGACCCGATCGTGGTAGATGCAAAGTCCGGCATCTCGGGTGCGGGCCGGGGCAGTGGCGGCGGCTTCAGCTACAGCGACGTAAACGAGGATGTGTCGGCCTACAAGGTGGCGAACCACAACCATCAGCCGGAAATCTCGCAGGAGCTGGGAGTGCTGCGCGGCGAAGGTCCGAATCCACGGGTCACGTTCGTGCCACACCTGGTACCAATGACGCGCGGCATCCACGCGACGTGTTACGCACCGCTGAGGCGGGAGGTGACCAAAGCCGAAGTGTTCGAGGTGTACCGGGAGTTCTACAAAGAGGCCCCGTTCACCCGCGTTGTGGACGCCCCACCGCACACGAAGCACACATTGGGGAACAACATGTGCCTGGTGCACCCGGTGGTGGATGAGCGACACGGGATGTTGGTGGCAATCGGCGTGCTGGACAACCTGGTGAAGGGCGCCGCCGGACAGGCAATCGAGAACATGAACCTGATGCTCGGACTGCCGCAGGAGGCAGGCCTGGACGTCCCGGCGGTCTACCCGTGACCGTACCGATCGACCTCGAAGGGACCGTCACTTCGCCACAGGGATACCAGGCGGGGGCCGTTTTTGCGGGGATCAAGAGCTACGGTGAAGACAAGCTGGACCTGGCGGTCCTCGCCTCGTCGGTTCCGTGCGCAGTGGCGGCCACGTTCACGCAGAACCGGCTGCGGTCCGCCGCGGTCGAGGCCAATGTCGCGAAGCTAGCGCGCAGGCGAGCCCAGGCTGTAGTGGTCAACAGCGGGGTCGCAAATTCGAGCACCGGTCAACGCGGCATCGAGGATGCGCACCAGATGACCGAGGCGGTGGGGAAGCAGCTCGGGATCGCCGCGGAGGATGTGCTGGTTTGCTCCACGGGCGTTATCGGTCAGTTCCTCCCGATGGACAAGATCGAGGCCGGGATCCAGCAGATCGCGCTCTCGCCGTTGGCCGGACGCGACTTCGCCCGGGCGATTATGACGAC
>JALOAP010000272.1 GCA_023228745.1 Dehalococcoidia bacterium
GGCCTCGCCGTGAATCTCCTCGTTGTCCGTCTCCTCCATCGTCACTCGCACGATAATCTCAACGCCCGGGCCGCCCGCCTCGAAGCGAGTGCCGACGCAGTCAGCTCTGTCGGCGTGGTGCTCAGCGCAGTCGCCATCCATTTCGGCGCCTGGTCGGGCCTCGACGTCATCGTTGCCCTTGCCATCGCCGGGTTCATCCTGCCGCGCGCCTGGATCCTGCTGCGACAGGCGGCCGACATCCTGCTCGAATCCGCTCCGGCCGGGCTCGATATCGAGGAGATCATCCGCGAGGGCTCGCGCGTAGAGGGTGTCCTCGCTCTCCATGACGTTCACGTGTGGTCCATCACTCCGCGCTTCCCCGCCCTTAGTGCCCACGTGGAGCTCAGCGACGTCAACTGCACCCCGCACGTCCTCACCGACCTGACGACGCTCTTTCGGGACCGGTTCGGCATCCGCCACGTCACCCTCCAGCCCGAGACACAAGAACTCCACGAAGCGATCGAATGCTGCCTCAGCCCCGATGCGGGGCTCCTGGACACGCCGCGCCACCTGCACGCCGGTCGCCCCTGACCGCGCGCCGCGCCACTGCCAGGCCCATCCCGATAACTTGCCGCTGCACCCCGACAGGTGTTGCAGCCTCATATCCAGCACCTATTCGAGCCCTACCTCCTGGTCGATAGGTGTGGGTCCCAGTTATTGACATGATAGACACCGACCGTATACTCCGCGCATCCGGTTGGGCCCCGGCCTCGTATATTCGGTCGGGTTCTATTGCTGGAATAAAGGGGGGAAAGAACTGCCATGCGAGAGGAAGGCAATTACTGGACGCGCCGGCTTCGTGCCGGGACGCTTTCGCGGCGGCGCTTCGTGGGTGGTGCTGCCGCAGCGAGCGTGGGTGCTGCGGCGTTCGGCCTCGTCGGCTGTGGTGATGACGACGACGACGATGACGGCAACGGCGGCGCCACTACGACGGCCACATCCGCCGGTGGCTCCACCGCCACCGCAAGCGCGACCGGCACCACCGGTGCCGCGACGCCGCAGAAGGGCGGCACCGCCCATCTCGTGAGCGCAAATAACACCTGGGACACGTTCGACGTGGACCGCAGCCGGTTCTCGCCGGTTGCCTGGCTCTTCGGCTACACCAACCTCGGTGTGGTTCAGTGGAAGAGCTTCGTCAACCCCGAGATCGAAGGCGGGCTGGCCGAAAGCTGGCAGAACCCTGACGAGACCACCACGGTCTTCAAGCTCCGCCCGAACGTCTTCTGGCACGATAAGGCGCCGGTCAACGGCCGTGCCGCCACCGCCGAGGACATTGCCTACGCTATTGAGCGCAACAAGGCCGGTGTCCTCCTCGATGGCACCGACGACCCGAACTTCTACCGGCAGGCACTCTACGCCTCCGTCGAGAAGGTAGAGGTCACCGACCCGACGACGGTCACGGTCACACATAACCGGCCCGACCCGTTCTTTGTCAATACCCTCGCCGGCTCCTACTCGAAGGTGCAGGCGCGTGAGGCCATCGAGCAGTTCGAAGGTGAGTACCAGAACCTTCGCGCCGAACTCGTCATCGGAACCGGCGCCTTCGTCCTCGATCAGTTCGCTGCTGAGGGCCAATCCCACTGGTCCGCCCATCCCAAGTTCCACGAGCAGGTAAACTTCGACGGCATTCAGTGGTACCCGCTCTTCACGGACCAGACTGCCCAGGAAGTCGCCTTCCGCCAGAGAGAGATCGATGCATTTGCGCCCACGCAGAACTCGACCATCGACCAGCTCAACAGCGACCTCAAGGGCCAGATCACGGAAGCACGCTACTTCGCCGGCAACCCGCAGGCGGGCACCTACTATGGTGGCGCCGCTCCCTGGAACAACAAGAACCTGATGGGTGGGCTTTTCAAGGCACTCGATCGCCGTGCGCTCGTCGCCGGTGTGTTGCAGGGCAAGGGCGCAATGTCGGGCAACGTGCCTCCACCACAGGCCGCCTTCACGATCAACGAGCAAGAACTCCAGGACTTCGAAGGCTACCGGACAGACCGCGCCAAGGAAGAGCAGGAAGCGCGCCAGATGTGGGAAGCGGGCGGCGGGCCCGCCCTTGGCGAAATTATCGTCGACATCCCCGACATCTGGGAGCAGCTCTATAGCGGTGGCGCCGCCAGCATCACCAGTCAGCTAAACAAGGTTCTCGGCAACACCTTCACGGCGAAGGTCGAGCCCTACTCCACCATCACCGGCAAGATCGTGAACAAGGAGTATGGGAACGGAAAGAATAATATTTGGTACGGATGGATCACCGAGATCGCGGATATCGAGCCTACCGTCCTTAACTTCCTGACCTACAACTCCAGCTCCGACCAGTGGCCACAGTTCTCGGTCAAGTCCGACAAAATCGATGAACTTACGGGCAAGTCGATGGTCGAGTTCGACCTTGAAACCCGGAAGGAAATCAGCAAGGACGTCGTTCGAGAATGCCTGCGCGAATGGGGTGCCGGTGTCCCCTACACCATGAACGGCATCACCACCCTCATGAGTTGGAACTACTTCCACATCCCCGAGAGCTCGTCCTTCGTCCAGACACACATGTACGGCACGAAGTACTGGTTCGACCAGAACGACCCAACCTGGCAGGGCCGGAAGGCGTAGCGAGGGGGCAAGTGCCGCGAGGGGCCAGCGCCATCGGTGCTGGCCCCTCGTTGGCCGTTGGGAAGAGGGGGAACGAACGACTTGAGGACCTATATCATTCGACGGGCGCTCACCAATGTCCCGGTTATCTGGCTGGTTGCCACACTGGTGTTCTTCGCGACGAACGTCCTCCCGGGCGACTTCGTCGCCCAGCGCATCGCCGCGCAGGACCCCACTGGCGGCTCCGACCCGGCGCTTCGCGAACGCCAGATCCAGGCGGTCAAAGAAGATCTCGGGCTCAACGATCCGGTGCCGACCCGCTACGTAAAGTACCTCGGCAACCTTCTGCAGGGTGACTTCGGCATCTCCTACCAGACGCGCCGCTCGTCGCTCGAGGGCCTTAAGGACGGGCTTCCGTACTCGCTGCAACTCGCGACGATGTCGCTCGTCATCGCCATCATCACCTCCGTGCCCGTGGGGGTGATCTCGGCCATACGCCAGGACTCTTTCTGGGACTACATCCTCAGATTCTTTTCCATCCTGGCGCTCGCGGCCCCCAACTTCTGGGTCGCGACCATGGCGGCGCTCTACGTCGCCCAATACAAACTGTGGACCATCCCCATCGCGGACTCACCACTACTGTGGGAAGACCCGATCGGCAGCCTCAAGCTGTTCATCATCCCCGCCGTTGTGGGTGGCCTCGCCACTGGCGCCGGTATCATGCGCTTGCTGCGCTCCCAGATGTTGGAAGTCCTCCGCCAGGACTACATCCGCACAGCCTGGGCCAAGGGCATGCGCGAGCGCACCGTCGTTGTACGGCACGCCATGAAGAACGCCCTCGTGCCTGTGGTCACCATCCTGGGCCTCTCGATCGCCGCACTGCTCAGCGGCAATGTCGTCCTCGAGCAGATCTTCGGCATCCCCGGTGTCGGCCGCCAAATCCTCATCGCGATTTATGCGCGCGACGTCCCGGTCGTCCAGTCGTTCGTCCTTATCGTTGCAACGTTCGTGGTGTTCGTGAATCTCGCCGTCGACCTCGTCTATGGCCTGCTCGACCCGCGCATCCGCTACTCGTAGGCCCGGAGGTTCCACATGGCACAGTCCCAGGTCTCTGTCGAACTTCCGGGAGTCGCCGGCGTCCCGCGCAGCCTCAGCGACCGCCCGGTGTTCTATCGCGCCGGCGTGCACATCTGGCGCTTCGTCACAGGCAAGCCGCTCGGCGCCCTCGGTGCGGTCCTCATCGTCCTCGTACTCATCGCCGCGACCTTCACCGATCAGCTCGACCGGTACGACCCCAACCTCACCTTCCAGAAGTCGAACCCGGCCTATGACCCCGAGTTGGCCCAACAGGCGCTGCTCGACCCCAACGTCCGACTCCAGCATCCGCCAGAGGTGTTCGAAGAAGGTGGCGTGCTCAATCGCCTGGGTAAGCCGTCCAGCGAAAACTGGCTCGGCACCGACCACCTCGGCCGCGACCTCTGGTCCCGCATCATCCATGGCTCGCAGACCGCTGTCGTTGTCGGCTTCGGTGCATCCACCATCGCGGTCGCGCTCGGCGTCATCATCGGCCTCGCGAGTGCGTACTTCGGTGGCTGGGTCGACTTCGGCATTCAGCGCATGGTCGACACGTTCCAGGCGTTCCCTGCCCTGGTGCTCCTCCTGCTCTTCAACCAGGTTGTTGCCGATCCGACGCTCTACTGGATTACGCTCTCGCTCGGAATCCTCGGCATCGCCCAGGTCGTCCGAATCGTGCGCAGCGCCGTCCTGAGCGCGCGCGAGGAGGTGTATGTCACCGCCGCCAAGACCGTCGGCGCATCCGACGTCCGCATCATGGCGCGCCACATCTTCCCGAACGTCACCGCGCCCATCATCGTGGTCTTCACCAGCACCATCGGTGTCTATATCCTCGCCGAAGCCACCCTCGGCTTCCTCGGGCTCAGCGACCCGACGCGCCCATCGTGGGGCAAGATGGTAGAGGAAGGCCGCCGCCAGGGGACCGGAGAACCGCTCATGGCACTCTTCGTCGGTGGCGCGCTCACGCTCACCGTGCTTGGCTTCAACCTCGCCGGTGACGCCCTCCGGGACGTCCTCGACCCGCGCATGCGCGGCCGTGGCAGCCGGGCCGGCTTCTAGCCCGCATGTCACTTCGCTGCGAACAG
>JALOAP010000273.1 GCA_023228745.1 Dehalococcoidia bacterium
CGGTGATATTGCAGACGTCCCGTACGCATACGTCCTTCGGTTCGTCTTTTTTTGGGGCCCCATATTGACCCGGCCAAGTGGCCCCCTCACATTTCTCATTTGGATTGCACAAGTTCAACCCCCCGAAGCCGAGAGACGGATATCCCGCGCTCGTCTTCTGGATCGTCCTACATGACGGGCTGTTGATGACCCCATAGGAGGTATAGAAGATCCTCGTCTCCACATCACATCGAGCCGCAACGTTATACCATAAGTCGAAGGCATCTCCCTCTTCCCAGCCAGCTTGGTAGAGCCAGGCCGCTAGCGCACCACATACTCGGTGAGCCCCCGTACCTCCCGGGAACTTCCCCAGTGCTTGATAGAATGGACACCAATCCAAGATAGGTATCGGCTCCGATGCCCGGCTGATCTCTCCCGATGTATTGGCCTTCCGGGAGATGTCCCTTTCGGCTTTGGCGGCATAGGGCTTTAGAAGAGATATAAGCGCTTTCCTTTCGCCTTCCCCTGCCTTCCATCCATCCAGCCACGCTTCGGCTTCAGCAATCGTCTCAGAAGGCAGACCACCATCGAGAGTGAGCCGGGCCCGTTCCAGATCAATCTTGACATCATCCCGATCAAGAGGGACGACCGCGAAAGGCATGGTCTTATGAATCGACAGCAGACACTTGATTTTTCGTTTCTGATTGTTGAGCTTATCGAATTTCACCCGCCCGACGTGTTCCGGGTACTCCTCAAAAAACGCCTTCTCGATATCATAGAGGAGTGCGTTGAATGCTTCGAGCCAGACCTTAAAATCATGGTCCTGCTTTTCACGGTCGAATCCCGCCAGGGCCCTGTTCTCCGATACGTCAGATAGGCTCGGGTGGAGCCAAACGTAAATCCCCTGTCCTGAGAATAGGACCCCCACTGACTCTGAGATGCCTCGGTCTTTCAGGTATCGCACCATGAAGGACGCCGCCGCTTCCAAGGCTTCGATCCGACCCGGATGGTAGAGCTTTGATCCCGTCTCCCCCGGCTCTTTTGTGGCGTCGATGTCGGCGAACAGGCTGTAAGATACGAGGTCGCCTCGGGTCCCAAGGGGGAACTCTGGCCGCCCCTCGCCTCCTCGCCCTTCGATCCACTGAGCCGACAGATCGAATACCTTCGGGTCGAATACGTCGGCGGTCATGTAGAGCGATCGGGCCCTCGCCGTGGTGTCGTCGTAGTCACCGGGGCCCCGAAGCTTGACTGATCCGCCCGGGCCCTTTGAATACCAGCCCTCGTCGCCGTTGAGCCCCCGGAGGCCCCCGCCATAGCTGCATAGCTTGAGGATCACTTCCTTAACTTCTGGTCGTTGATAATGGCCCTCAGTGATCTCTGTTGCGGTGTCCATCAGATCACCTTGATATACTGCTGCTTATTGATTTTCGCCTGGATTAGCGGAGAAAATACCGGTCCCTCGGGATTATTCAAAGCCGTAGATAATAAGAACCCCACCCCAACGTTCCAGTTCCAGCTGTGAACGTCCCTCTCGTATTCTGCGAATCGCCAGAGAGAGCGGAGGGCCTGGAAGGTGTACCTGTATTCGGTGTTTGGAATCTCTCCCATCCTGGCGGCATAGTCCCGCCCTTCAGACGATGGGATCTTCTTCTTCTCGAAGTCGAATAGGCATCCCCGGATGCTATGTTGAGTAGCCAAAACATAAGCTTCTGGCTTGATTTCGCGGTGGTCTGCATAGAACGTGAGCCCGTCCCTTGCAGAACGGAGAACTTGAGCCACCCCATCGAGGACATTACTAGAATTTACGGCGTGTTTAACCTCAACGGCAACAGGAAAGCCGTTCACCAAAATCAGCATGTCGGGCCGTTCCGCCGTATCGCATTGAAAGACGGGATACCCGTAGTCGTTTTTCTTTTCCCAAAAAATCTTTCCTTGAATCCAATTCGATAGGAAAGCCTTAACCTTCTCTTCGTCAACCTTTGCCATGTGGCGTTTCCTCCGTCTATTCCTCTGCATCCAAATTCATCGCCGCCTCCATCGCCCTGAGGCGGTATTCCGTTTCTAGCCTCTCGACTTCGACGAACTTTGCAAGAGCCCGGCCAGCGACAGCGATATCCTCCCATTCGTCGGCCTCGGCGATAACATGGCACAGCGCCATCACGATTCGTCGGGTGGTGGGTTCCATCGTCACGCGCCCCCGTCCCTCATCGCTTCGGCGAGATCCAGGTGGCAACGCATGTTCCCTGCTATTGCCAATTGCAAGCTCTTGCAATTGACAGGGAGGCGAGAGGGCGATTGCGTGGCAACGCATGTTCCCTGCTATTGCCAATTGCAAGGTAAACCGGAGCCCTCGTCCTTTCAGTTGATCCGGGATGTGGCAACGCATGTTCCCTGCTATTGCCAATTGCAAGCCGGCCCTCCACCACCCGGGGGGTGAGTCCGAATACCCTAAGTGGCAACGCATGTTCCCTGCTATTGCCAATTGCAAGAGCACGCGGCTTTGCAATCTGATGCAATTAGCGTGCAGGTTTGGTGCTTCCTGCTTCATCGTCCCTCTTTTGAGGGCATCTCCACAGGCTCTTCGGACCTACCCGGCCCTGAGACGCTCTAAAGCGTCATGGATCTTTATATGGCGTTGGTATGGAGGCGGTTGATCCCCGCCTCCCTGATATTAACCGCCGCGTTTATGTCGCGGTCGTGATGGACCCCGCACTGAGGGCAATCCCATTCTCTGACGGATAACGGCATATCTCCATTCTTAAAGCCGCATGAACTGCATTGTTTTGATGTCGGTTCCCATCGGTCTATTTTGACGAACGTCTTACCAGCCCACGTTGCTTTGTACTCAAGCTGCCTAGAGAACTCTGACCAAGCAGCGTCAGATATCGATTTTGCCAGGTGGTGGTTTTTGACCATGCCTCTGACGTTCAAATCTTCAACGGCGATTAGATCGTTCTCATCGACCAATCGTCTTGATAACTTGTGCTGGAAGTCGCGACGCTGGTTGGCGATCTTCTCATGGCATAGTGCCACCTTTCGCATCGCTTTTTTCCAGTTTTGCGAGCCCTTTTGCTTTCGCGATGCTCTCCTCTGGAGGACGGCGAGCCGCTTTTCGGATTCTCTGAAAGGAGATATCCCGTCGATCTTCTCGCCTCCGGAGGTCGTTACGAAGGTGTTTAGCCCAACGTCCAACCCGATCGTATTTCGGATTGGTTTTGGCAGGGGCAACTCTCGCCCGTCTTCGACTTGGAACGATATGTAATACTTCCCGCTCTTGGTTTTCGAGACGGTAGTCGTCTTGATCGTTCCGTCGATTCGGCGGTGGAGCCGCACATCCATAGGTCCGAGCGCCTTATGCAACGTAACCAAGCCAGTAACTTCATCAAGCCGAACGTTTTCGCCCTGGAACTGAAACGATTGATTGCCTTTCCGAGATTTGAAAGCCGGATATCCCGGGGTCTCACCATTTTTGACCCGCCGAAAGAAGTTTTTATAGGCGGCGTCAAGATTGCGAAGGGCATATCTGAGGGGTTTATTTGGAACCTCCGTAAGCCACGGCTTTTCTTTTTGAACCGTATGGGTAAGCTCTGAAGATAGTTCCTTTAGCCCACATGCTTTCGGATATCCTTCTTTGGATTTGTCTTTCAGGCCCCAAAAACGCATTTGGGCGACCATCTCCATGTCACAAGTTTTGAGGTCGCCGCCCCAGCTATATCTCATCGTCTCGATCATGTCCCAGTTACCCGATCTAGCATCGAGCCCCCAGTTATAGACGAATCTGACCGATCCAAAGATCTGATCCATGTATCGTATCTGATCCCCGGTTGGATACAGCCGGAACTTGTAGGCTTTTAGGACCACGATCTCCTATTGACCGGCATATCATATATATGTTTCGGTGACGTTCTGCCAATAGATTTATATGTTATGCAATACAATAGTACATCCATGACGCAGGATGACCGCGTTTCAAGAGCTACAATAACGTTCAACGAGGACACGCTCACGCGGTTACAGGTTTGGATCGCCTCTCGGAAAATGGGACTGAGGCGACAGAGCGAAGTAGTAGACCGGGCCGTAATTGAGTACTTAGAACGAAATGGTGGATAATGTCCGAGAAGTAAGTTTGTGATCGGCCCCGCAAACCATGACCTCCAGGGCCGATCTATGAACACCACTTAAGTAACTGGCGCGTTTCCTCGGCTTTTAGGAGCAAAGAGAGAAATTCGCGCCACAATTATCGCGCCATGACTCATTCGAATGAGTCACCGCGCATTCGGAAAAGCGCGCGCGCATTCATGGCACGAAGTCCTCCAGCGTCGCATTCTTTTTACTAGTAAAAAGAATTAGTCCGGGAAGTCGCGATCGATCCATTCTTCTAGTATTTGATTCGCCCTCTGGACGATCTCGGCGGAGATTTCGTATTCGGCTGGATTGAAGCACTCTTCCACCCCCACCGCCTCGTAAACCAGATCCTCCAGCAGATCGAGGCACCTCTCCAACATATCGCCCTCCGAAGTCTCCGGGCCGATCGAACCAGATATGCCCGGCGACGAGGGGCTCCGGCTGCGATCGGTCACGATGCCAGGCCTCCCAAAAATCGAGGTTCTCTTGCCATGTAAAAGCCTCAATGTATTTCTTTTTTCCTATTTGGATTATCCGCCTCATTCGAAGTCCTCCAGATACTCGATCATCGCCCGCCGTGCCTCCTTTTCGGGATCGGCGGCCCCCAAGATCCGTATCTCCGGGATGCCGATCGAGACGGTGAACTGCATCCCCTTCGGTCCCTCG
>JALOAP010000274.1 GCA_023228745.1 Dehalococcoidia bacterium
AAAAAGGATAAAAAGGCTTGTCCGCATCGCTGGGCGCAAATTATAAACGGCCCAATGATTACGGTTTATCGTTGTCGGGATTGCGGCGCAGAAAATGTGGACGTGATCGACCGGCGCGGTCCACACCGCATCGAGGTAGACCGGCGCGGGGTGGTGTGGGAATATGGGGTAAATCGCTGATGCTGCGCCCGGAAGTGATCCACATGCGGGCTATACATGCCTGCGGTAAAAAGCTGGGACTGGATCATACCCGGCTAAGTGAGATTGTGCAGGAACCGGAAATGTACGGCAAACGCCTTTCGGAGATGAGCGAGATTGAGTTGCGCCAGTTTCGCACCTGGCTGGAAGGCAAGGCCCGAAAAGTAGCGGAAAAACCAGCTGCAAAACCGGCCCCGGCCAAACCGGTGTGGGACAAACAGGATAAACGCATATTCAAGATGGGTTTTGTGTTGGGCTGGAATAATAAGGATTTGCGCGGTTTTTTTATGCGCACGGTGAAAAAATACGATTTGCGAAAATTAACGGCGCCGGAAAAATCGGCGGTAATTAACGGATTGCAAAAGGTGATCGATGGAAAGCACATTGAGTCCAAAAGAACTTGAGACGCTGCGCGATTTATCGGCGAAGCGGCGGCGGGCGGCGGTTATGAGTCACGAGGCATCGCGAGAAACCAAGCGGCGCAATGCGGTGATCACGGCGCGGCGCAATGCGCAGATTCGCGCTGAGTTTGGGCGGATCGTGGATCGCGGCGAGCGCGGCGGAGTGCGCAATGCGATTGATACCCTGGCGGAGCGTTATTGTTTGAGCGTTAAGAGCATCGAGCGCGCCGTGTACGATTTGAATTAGCGAGGTGATTATGTGGATATGTGCAATACTCATCGCTGTGGCGTTGTATGCGCTGGCGGCGTTGTTTACTCCCCTGGCGCACCGGCTGGTGTGTTGGTGGGTGCGGACGTTTGGAAGCGAGGTATAAAATGAAAATGTGTGAAATTTGTGGTAAGAATAAAGCTACCGTGCCGGCTCGGAACAGAATAGGCCGGCCAATAAACAGGGTGTGTGCGTCATGTCATGCCTTGCGATTGGCGGGTGATTTTAAAAGAATAAATGAAATTCGTAAACAAAAGCAAACTAAATAAAACTTTCCGGCGTGGCGGAACTGGTAGACGCGATTTTTTATGTTTGGAGGAGTATAAATATTGAGTCGTGGTCAAACGCCCTGAAATTGACCGAGACATAAAAAATTCATCCGGGTTCGATTCCCGGCGCCGGAACTGATTAATTACGAATTTGAGAGGGCAAAGTGGAAACGAAAGCATACAAAAACCGGGCGGCGGTGGTTGTAACTAACCAGGCGGTCGAGGCCTGTATGTTGTACCGCTATAACGGCAGTTGTTTACCGGCGGGGCGTAAGGGTTATTACTGTCGGCACAACGATAATTATTATTTTCCAGCCGGCGGGGAATGGCCGGAAAATGAAATAAAAAAAAACGAAAAAATTTTGCGGGCGCACATTCCGGGAAGATTTGTGGCGATGAGCGAAAAGTTTGCTGTTGTCGCACAGGAACACCCGGACAGCGCCACATGGTTCAAAGAACTTTATGGAGAGGGTTTTATATGCCACGAATGAAAAAAAAGATCGAGGCGCTCAATTTGGATTTGACG
Source organism: Dehalococcoidia bacterium (assembly GCA_023228745.1). Taxonomy (GTDB): domain Bacteria; phylum Chloroflexota; class Dehalococcoidia; order Tepidiformales; family Tepidiformaceae; genus JALOAP01. The sequence goes on from JALOAP010000274.1 coordinate 1,663, forward strand.
CAGGATGTGTTTATTTGTCCATTTTGCAAGCGCGCCGCCGGGGTTTATACACACGGCAAGGTGGTATTTAAGGTAAAACTTTTTTTTGATAGCAGCATAAACCTGGTTAAAGACAATTTACTACCGGAAATAGAAAAAGCAAAAATGCAGATAAAACCAAGCGGCAAATGCTTTTATTGTTCCGCTTGCAATAAAAATGTAACCAGAAACTATGGGCTATATCAGCATGCTATGTTGAAAAGGGGCAAGAAATGACTGAACAAGACTGGAAAAAAGCTAAAACGGCATTTAATAGCCAATAATAAGCAGATAGATTTAATTATAAACGAACCTGAAAGCGAGGATAAACAACATGTCACTACGCAAAACGATCAAAAAGGCGAATAGCATTGCCAACCGCGGCGAAGCGGATGCGGTGTTAAAGCAACTCGGCATTGTGCAGTTGCAAATCGAACGCGCCGAGGCGGATATGGAAGAAAACATCCGCAAGGCAAAGGAAACGGCTGCCGAAATAGTCAAGCCGTTAAAAGAGCAGTTGAAAAATTACGAACACGACCTGGATGCCTACCTGCGCGCCAACGCCGCCGATTATGCGGTTACGCGCTCTGTACAGCTGGTGTTTGGCCGGATCGGATTCAACAAGAGCAAGGGAGCGATAAAGTTTTTAACTAAATGGAGCCCTGCAAAGGTCATCGAGGCAATTCAGTCCCTGGCGAAAAAAGAGGAAAAGGAGCGGTATTTAAAAGTTTCCTATTCTTTGCAAAAAGAGATGCTGAATAAGGACCGGCGCGAAGGCGCGATAACGGATAAACAGCTGGCAAAATTCGGCCTGGGTTGGGATGCGCCGGACGAACCGTTCTGGACGCCCGACCGCGAAAAACTGGCGCAGTATATTAATTAGCATAAACGGGAGAATATGAAATGCAAAGCGCATCGACATTGGAACTGGTAAAAAAGCGCAATGAACATATTGTAGAGATGAAACGCAGCGGGCAAACCACTACACGGATTGCCCATTATTATGGGTTATCCGTGCAGCGCGTTTCGGAAATTCTGCGCGATTTCGAGTATGAGCGCGCGCCGAAATCCGTTTATACGCCGAACAGACCGACGCTGCGCCCGGCGGAATATCCCTGCGGAATACGTGTAGGTGAACTAAATTCCGGGGACGGGCCGGAAACATGTGCCGGTAAAGGCTGTTATATGACCTATTGTCCGGCCTATTTGAATTATAAAAAGACGTTGCCGGTAGAGCTGCACCGCTTGACCGGAAATTTAAAGGCGGCCATGGGACACGCCCATGGCACTGGAAATAAAAGGTGAAAGGAACCATTTTGAAAAAGGAATTGAATGTTTTGTTCCTATCCCGGCACTGCTGCATCCGGGTGGTAAAAGAGGGCCTGGCCCTGCTTAACGCCGGGGTGAACGTGTATTTTTTGCAAGCGCGGGTACAGAACCCGGAGTTTATGAGGGTGTTGCCGCAAATGAGCTTTTGGGACAGCGAAGCGGAGCTGCGCGACAAACTGGCCGGGCTTACGGGGTTTGACGTGATTCATATCCACAACGAACCGTCGTGGATTGGCACAGTAGCCAAGCAGGTGCGGCCGGATCTGCCGGTGATTATGGATTGTCACGATCTGAATTCGGAGCGCACCGGCGAACACAATGACGAAGAGGATGAAATGGTGGCGGCGGTGGATGGGTTTATAACGCCATCGCAGGGCTATGCGCAGCATATTAACGAGTTTTATAGCAGCTACAAGCCGGTCGAAACCATTTACAGTCTCTGCAACGAAGATTTTTACTGGGATCGTTTTCCGGCGGGCGATGCTGTCCCGCGCGTTCCGGGCATTGTTTACGAGGGCGGCATAACTGCGGACGATAATCATCCGCATCCGTACCGGGATTACCGGGAAGTGACGCGGCAATTAACCGGCATGGGAATAGCTTTTCATTTGTACGGCGCGAATGACCGGTGGAATGCAATTTATCAGGATCTGGGCGCATATACCTATCCCCTGCTGCCGTATAACGCAATGTTGCGCTCGCTGACCCGCTACGATTGGGGTTTTGTAGGGCCGGGCATGACGCACCGGGCGTTTGACCATTGCATGCCGAACAAGCTGTTTGAGTCCATGGCCGCGGGAATACCGGTGATTGTTTGGAAGGCGCAGGAAGCGGCGGAGTGGGTTAAAAAGTACAATGTGGGCGTAGTGGTTAACCGCATCGAGGATATTGCCAAATTGACGCCGGATATGGCGGCTGAGCATCGCAAGATCGTCCGCAGTCAAAAATTCACCATGGAGAACCAGGTGGGCAAGCTGCTGAAATTTTACGAGCAGTTTGTGGGGGCGTGAAAAGTGAGACGTAAAACGTGAAATCAACCCGGTCGCAAGGCCGGGGTTTTTTGTGGTTAGTTGTCAGTTATCAGTTATCAGCTATCGGCTATCGGAAAGGAAAAGAGATGGACAAAATAAAAATTGTTCAGAACCCAACGTTTGAAAGGCATGATTGTTGGGATTTGTTGGGAAATTTCGTTGCAAAAATTAAAAAAAATGCAATATCAAGCAACAATTCGGAATGGGTTTTAATGCAGGAAGAAAAGTATCATCTAGACGAACAAAGCGTTACTGCAATTGGCAAAAAGTTACGCGAACTGAACCGCCAGCTTGCCGGCGCTGGTCCCGCGCCGATGATGATTTTTATTTCAGGCAAATACACCGGATATGATGACGCCGACACCGAAGCGAACATTGCATACGCGGAAAAGTTTGCAGTTGCGGTGTGGAACCTGGGCCATGTGGCTGTTTGTCCGCAATTGAATAGCGCAATGTTTGATTACAAGCCGGAATTCAAACCCACGTATGACCAGGTATGCGCCGGTTACATCGCGCTGATGAAACGCTGCGATGCGGTGTTGTTTATCCCCAACTGGCGGGAAAGCAGCGGCGCGCGCAATGAGCGCTTAGAGGCCGAGCAGGATGGCATGGTGATTTTTGAGGCGGTGGAAGAAATACCGGAAATTTCAAACGTGAGACGGCAAACTAAAAAAACGAGACCGGTCATCGAGCAGGCCCGTAATTGGTCGCCG
>JALOAP010000275.1 GCA_023228745.1 Dehalococcoidia bacterium
GGTATCCGAACCTTGAATACATGGCCAAGCTGCGCGATTCTGATGTGGCGACGGTTCTGGCGGGCGTTCAAGACAAGGTTGTCGAGAACCCCGAAACCGGCTTCCTTGAGACGATGGACGAATACCTGTCGGGTAACGTCAAACGCAAGCTGAAGATCGCAAAGGAGATGGCGGCCAGCAATCCAGAATACGGTCGGAACGTCGATCTGCTTGAAGCCGCTCTCCCCCCTGATGTCCCGTCCCACAGGATTACCGCCCGGATCGGCGCAAGCTGGATAAAACCTGAACATCTGTCGGCATTCGTCAGGGAAAAGATGCAGCTCGGACGCAGACTGGAGACTGTTTTCAACTTCAATCCGATGTCGAACGAATGGACGATGACCTATCGGGGGCAGGGTGGATACCGAGGAGTGAGCAACGCCCAGCTCCAGAGAGACATCCGGGCAGCGAAAAACAGTGTCGAGGCAACTCGCGTGTGGGGTACGGAGCGCCGGAACTTCTACGACCTGATCGGCGATGCCCTTTCCGGAAAACGTCCAGTGGTCAGCGTTTACGATCCGGTTACGAGAAAGACCTTTATGGACGTGGTGGCCACGAAGGCTGCCGAGGACAAACTTCAAGACATCCAAATGGAGTTTGGCCGCTGGCTGTTCAGCGATCCGACGATCGGTGATGAAGCGGTCCAATGGTTTAATGATATCATCAATACCTCGATCCCCATGAAGGCCGACGGCTCGCACCTGACATTCCCCGGTAAAAGCATGTGGATGCTGACGGCAAAGGAAGCGGCCGAATTGGGTCTCGAATCGGGGTCGGTTGTGTTCTACCCTCACCAGGCAAATGCAGTCTGGAAGTACCTGAAGAACGGGAACATTTACCTTGCCCACGAAGTCGGGGCCGGGAAGACCGTCACGATGGCTCTGATCGCTATGGAGGCGAAGCGGCTTCGCGGGAAACGGAAAGTCCTATACGTAACCCTTAACGATTCGACGTATGACCAAGCCGTAGCGGAAATCAAGGCGCTCTATCCACTGGCGAACATCCTCCCCGTCCGTGTTTCCACAAACGAACAGCGCAAGCAGAGGGCCTTGCAGAAGCTCGCCCTTAACGACTTTGATATTGCGATTATGCGTCAGCAAGATCTTGACCGGATCGCCCTTTCCCCGGAATCCGAGCGCGTATTTATCGAGGAGGAGCTTGCGGAGTACCGAGAGATTCTTGAAGAGGCGAAGAAGAACGGGGCTCGCATTCAGGAGCAGGAAATTCAGGCGGCCATACAGCAACTTGAGGAAAAGCTGAAGGCTCCTGGGGTTCATGACGAGGCGAAGAGGAAAAATCTGTATTTCGATGACCTCGGGATTGACCTGATGATCGTAGACGAGGCCCACCAGTATAAAAATGTTCCTTACGCCACAAGGCTCACCCGGATCACCGGCCTCAATCCGCCCGGAAGCCCGACGGCGAAGGCGTTTTTCAGAAAGACGCAATATCTGAACGCGATATTCCCGAAACAGGATGCTCTGGTTCTGGCATCGGGGACGGCGCTGTCTAACTCCATTGCCGAAATGTACAACCTTCAGAGGATGCTCCAGCCGCAGGAAGTGAAGCGTCAGGGAGTCTGGTCGTTCGACCGCTGGATTGCGAACTTCGGAGATATGGGTTCGCAGATGGAATGGGACGGCGCTCGGGGAGCTTATAAGAGCATCACAACAAACCGCAAGATCGTCAATGCTGGCCGGATGCTGGCTACGGCATATCAGAATGTCGATAGCGTCCGGGCAAAAGACACGCCCATTAAGAGACCCGAGACCAGGGGGGGAGAGCCGCAACGGGTCGTCATTAACCCGAACCAGTACGTCAATGACTACAAGCAGATTATCCTTGAACGGTGCACGGCCCTGGACATGGACCCCAAGAATGCCGAATATGAGGGTGTCCCGGATAACATGCTCCGAATCATTTCCAATATGAGCAAGGTGGCAATCGATCAGCGCCTGGATCACCACTACGCCAACACGGAGATGCAGCAGGACAGCAAGATCGCCGTCGCTTCCAAGAAGATATTCCAGCGATGGCAGGAGGAAAAGAAGCACAAAGGCGTGCAGCTCGTATTCGCGGATCTCGGAACGCCCAAGCGATTCGACAAGTTCAAATACAAGACCGACGAACAGGTCGAAAAGCTGAATGACGATGAGCTGATCGCTTACAATGAGGAAAAACTGGAACACGAAAACTCCACAGAAGGGTTCAACGTCTACGATGGCCTGAAGCAAGAGCTGATCAAAATGGGCATACCGAGAGGCCAGATTGCCTTCATCCATGATGCCGACCACAGCAATAAAGACAAGAAGGCGGCGAATCTCCGGCAGCTATTCAAGAAGGTAAATAACGGGGAGATCCGTGTCCTGATCGGATCAACCAGCAAGGCGGGAACGGGCGTCAACGTCCAGCAGCGGGTGAGTGACATCCATCACCTTGATGTCTGGTGGAACTATTCGGCGTGGGAACAGAGGAACGGGCGCGGCATCCGGGCCGGAAACATCTATGCCAACGAGGGGATGCCGGGAACCTACATCTGGAACTACGTCACCGAGACCACCGTTGACGCTACCCGCTGGGACAAGATTTTTGCCAAAGGCAAGGTCCTGAACGCCGTCCTCGGCGGAGATATCAATATAGATGTTATCGAAGATATCTCCGAGGATACGATGAGTGCCAAGATGATGGCGGCTGAAGCGTCCGGCGACCCTCTCATGTCCCAGCAGGCCACCCTTCTGAACGAAGTGCAGACGATACGGTTTGCCCAGGCCGCCTATCTCGATAATATCCGTTCCTCAAAGATGGAGCTGGCATCCATCCCCGGCCGGATCGAGACCCTTGAAAAGAACATCAAGGACTATCGGAAGAGCCACGACCTGATGGAGCAGGTCACGGCCGTCCGATTCATGGGTGACGACAGAACCTATGTCTTTGAGAAGCACGGAAAAGAGATCATCGCGGCGCTCGAAAAAGCGATTGCAGCGGACGTTACAAGTTGGAAACCAGAGAAGAAGGCGCCTCTCTTGGTTTTCGGTTCCCACACGGAGAAGGAAGTCACGGAGACCGTTGAGGGAAAAGAAAAGAAGGTCAAGAAATACACGCTTGTACCGCTTCCGGTGAAGGCTTCGATCACCGGACAGGCAGCCGACCCGTTTGGCCGCCGTCTCCTGCTTTCGGGCGATATCCTAAGTAGTGACCGGCAACTTGCGGCATTGGCCATCGATAAAAAGGGGAAAGCTACGATCGATCTGAAGGCAAACGTCTCCAGAACCGTCACCGAGTACGTCACGATGATGGCGAAAAGCGAGGCGGATGCCAAGGAAACCATTGCCGAACTAAAAGGGAAAGAGCCGAAACTGCAAAAGATCATCGAACAGCCGTGGGCCAAAGCGAAAGAACTGGAAGAAAAGTCGATTCAGCTTGCCGAGATCGAGCGGCAGATGTCGGCCCGCGGCCAGAACGCCGGAAACCCTGAGCTTGGCCTTCCCATCGACAAATATCAGGGCATGGTCCCCGTCATCGATGACATCGAGGAGCCGGACAACTGGTACAGAACGCAGGGCGTCACCTTTGCCGGCAGCAGCAGCTATCCCGAGTTCGGTATTTCAAAAGACGTCGATCTGAATAACTTCCTAAAGAACAGGCGGAAGTCGTTCAAGCCTGGGAATCTTTACCGCCGGCCACAAGGGGTGGATGTTCTTGTTGGGGAACAACCGCCCGGAGAGCCAACAAGCCCGAGAGCATATACCACTATCGACAATGAAACCCTTTTCTGGGTTCAGATCGGCGGCGGTGATTTCGTTACCGTGAAGCCTGCTCAGTGGCAGCTCATGGAGCGGATTATCGGAAAAGACAATAACTGGTATCACACGACTTACGACGGCGAGCATTACCTTGTCCATGTGAATAACGACGTCCGTGATGCATTTCTAAAGGCCGAGATTGCGGGAACGCCTCCGTCCGGAGTCCAAGACCTCAACAGGGAAGCAAGGCCGGAGGAAGAGGTAGCGGCGGGTGAGGTCGCCCCTGGGAGCGAGGAGATGTACGCCCTGGCGGAGGAGGACCGCCCCGAGGGCTGGGGAGAGATCGGCACCGAGACGTCGCGGCCCGGTACGCTGGGCGAGGTGGACCTTGTGGAGATGGCCCGCGAGCTGGCCAGGACGGTCTCGGGGATTAAGATCATCGAACGGAACGGAGAGGTCCTGATCCGCAATCTCCGCGGCCAGGAGTGCAAGATCGTCGGCGTCAAGCGGATCGCGCCGGACAAGGTCATCCTGGAGGTGTCCTACTTCGGCACCGAGAAAGCGGGCGCGGTCATCGCCGGCGGTTTCCGGGCGGCCAAGGAGGGACGCACCGCAGAGATCGCCCTCGTCGCCAACCACGCCGGACAGTGGACGCTAAACCATGAATTCTACCACTGGCTGGAGGACATCGGCGCCATTTCCAACGGGGACAAAACCATCCTAAACCGGAAGATCAAGGTCCTGATCAAAACTCATCCCAAAACCTACGGCGCCCTGTCAGGCCGCAGCCCCGCCGAGCAGCGGGCCGACTGGGTCGGTCGAAGCCTGGCGGGGCAATACGACGCCACGACGCCCACGGGCAAGATCCTGACCAAGGTGCGCGGGATCATCGACCGGGTCGTCAATGCCCTGGGGATCCGGACGGCCGGCGGCGTGATGCGCGACATTCGCGCCG
>JALOAP010000276.1 GCA_023228745.1 Dehalococcoidia bacterium
AACAAGTCGTCCTCTTCCCGGATGGTTGGGCAAAGCGCCGTGTCGGTGGGGCCAAAGCAGTACTTCTGGAAGCGGGTTCCAGCGGTGGACTCCGGTGCGTGCGTGGCGAAGGTGCTGGGGAAGATGGCGACAACCACCATCGCCAGCAGGACGAGCAGGCCGAAGAAGCCGAGTGGCTTCTTCCGCGCGAGAGTAACGAAGAAGCCGAGGGTGCGCGCCCAGGTAGATCGGCCACGCTCCCTTGGGAGGGTAATGGTACCTGCGGTTGCGGCGTCGGCCACGATTACCTCCGGGCCCGCGGGTCGAGCACGGTGTAACTGATGTCGACCACGAGGTTGATGATGACGACGGCGAGCGCGAAGAAGAGCGTTACGCCCTGTACGGGGGCGAAGTCGCGCTGGATGACGGAGAAGACGAGCCAGTAGCCGATCCCCGGCAGCGAGAAGATCTGCTCGAAGATGAGCGTGCCGCCGACGAGGAGGGCCATCGTAAGACCGAGCACCGTGACTACCGGCAGGAGGGCGTTCTTGAGGGCGTGGCGGAAGATGACGACACGTTCGCGGAGTCCCTTGGCCCAGGCAGTGCGAATGTAGTCCTGGCGCAGGACGTCGAGCATCATTGTGCGGCTATAGCGCATGACCGATGCGGACGTGGCGAGCGACAGGATGAACGCCGGGAGTGCCATCTGCTGGAAGTTGTGCCACGGGTTTTCGCGGATGCTGGTGTAACGGATCGGCGGGATCCAATCGAGGTAGTAGGCCGTGAGGGCGAGCGTGACGGTGGCGATGAGGAAGCCGGGCACGGAGAGACCGAAGATGGCGATACTGCGAAGGACGTAGTCGGGCCATCGGTCCTGCCGCATGGCGGAGAAGACACCGACCGGCACGCCGATGACCACGGAGAAGAACACCGCAAGCAGCGACAGTTCGAGCGTAACGCCGATCTTGGGTGCCATCTCTTCGAGCACGGGCTTGAAGCTAATCGAGGACTTCCCCCAGTCGCCGGAGACGAGACGGCCCAGGTAGGCCACATACTCGGTATAGAAGGGTTGGTCGAGGCCGTACTCGGCGCGCACATCATCGGCTGCCTGGGAGTCCGGGTCGTAGCCCTCGCCCAGGCGGGCGGCAACGACCGACTCGGGATCGAGCCGGATCATGCTGAAAACGATGAAGGAGACGACGAGCAGCGTCGGGATAGCGAGAAGGATTCGACGCAGGATGAATTGATACATGTCGGCACCAGGACAGGAAAAAGGGGGTGGGCGCAAGGCTACCGCTGTGCGCCCACCCCCGCTACTCGACCGTGAACCTAGCTCTTGAGCCAGACGCTCTCGGCTTCGTCGTACCCCGCGAGGAAGGGGTGCGGGTTGGTGTTCTGCAGCTTGGAGCTGAGAACGTAGTACTGGATGCGGGAGCCGACCCAGATTGGGCCGGGGTTGTTGATGAGTTCGACCTGGATGTCGTCGATCAGGGCTTCGCGCTCCGCCTGGTTCAGCAACGTGCGCTGCTTGACGAGCATTTCATCCATCTGCGGGTTCCCGTAGCGGCCGTAGTTGCGGCTGCCGGTCGCCGGGAAGTCGCTGTGGTGATAGATGAAGAGCTGGGCATCCGGGTAGGGCCCCGAGAGGAAGAGCGTGGCGGCGGCATTGTAGCTGCCTTCGACTTCGCGCTTGAGCATGACGTTGAAGTCGGTGCCGACGTTCTCGAGGGTCATGCGGATGCCGACCTCGGCGAGTGCCGGGACGAGCTGGTCCGCGAGGAGGTTCGTAAGGAAGGCGGTGGCCGTCATCATGACGTCCTCGAAGCCGTCGGCGTGGCCGGCGGCGGCGAGGAGTTCCTTCGCTTCCTTGAGATCCTCATCGCGGCTGCGGAAGCCGGGGAGCTTCCCGAGTTCGTCGTCGGGGAGGACCCAGTTGGCGGCCGCCGGGCTCATCGGGCCACTGGGGATGCCGCCGCCAGCGAAGACGTTTTCGTAGACAAGCTCGCGGTTGACGGCGCGCCAGATGGCCTGCCGGACGCGTGGATCGTTGTAGGGCTCCTTCTCGTGGTTGAGCAGGAGGCATTCGCGCGTCGGGTTGGGCGCGAAGAGGATCTGGAAGTCCTTGTTGTCGCGGTATTCACGGACAAGGTCGGCCGGGAGGTCGGTGGCGAGCACCTGGCCGGTCTTGAGGGCGTTGGACTTCTGCTGGTTGTCGACCTGGTGCGTCCAGCGGGCGCCATCCCACCATGCGGTGTTCGGCTTCCAGTAGCCGTCGGCGCGCTTCTTCACTTCCATGGACTGGCCAGCGGTGTAGGAGGTGACCTCGTAGGCGCCGGAGCCGATGCAGTCCTCGATGCCCTGGATGGCGTCGCGGCCGCGTTCCGCGATCTCCTTCGGGATGATCAGGTCGTACTGGTCGGACATCGCACGAAGGAGGTCGGCCTGTGGGCTCTTAAGCTTGAACTGGACTGTCTCTTCGTCGATGGCGTCGATGCTCTCGACGTTCGCGTAGTTACCACCGCGGGGCGAACCCGTGTCGGGGTTGCGAATGCGGTCGAATGTCCACTTGACGTCTTCGGCAGTGACATTGCGGCCGCTCACGGGCGCACGGTCCTGCCACTTGGCGGCGGGATTCAGCTTGAAGGTGACGGTGAGGCCATCGTCGGTGATTTCGGGCGGAGCCGCTGCCAGGTCTGGCTCCGGCTCGTAGTTCTCGACGTTGAACCGCATGAGGAAGTTGCCGATCCAGTGCCAGAGGCCGGCGGACTCCAGGGGTGTATTGGTGCGGTGGATGTCGAGGTTGCCGCCGATGGGGCCACCGATGAAGGTGTAGGTGCCGCTGGGCTGAGGCGTATCGCCGGTCTGCGGGTCGGTTCCCCCCTGGGGCGTGGTGTTGGTGCCACCGTTGGTGCTTCCGCCGTTGCCATTCCCGTTGCCGTTGTCATCGTCATCGCCGCCGCAGCCGACGAGTGCGAAGCCAGCGGCACCGACTGCCGCGGTACCTCCGGAGAGCAGGACGCGACGACGATTGGCGCGTCGCTCCCACCAGCGATCCCAGTACTTGCTCGAAGACATAGTTCCCCTCAGTGATGTTAGACGCGTGGCGTCTTACCAGTAGGTACGCCACGGGATAGAGATTGGATTGTTCAACTATAGGCTGAGTTAGTCAATTCGCGACTGAGGTATAAATTTAATGAATGGGACAGCATGAGAACCGTTTATCTCCGGTTACTCGCCGCCCGTCGCGCCTTCACCAAGTAGATATTCGCGTGCTTCGGCGACGACGTAGAGCGAACCGGTGATGCAGAGCAGATCGTCCGGGGCGGCGTGGGCGAGGGCGGTATCGATCGCCTCCGGCACGGTCTCTTCTGCGACGGCAGGCGGCCCAAGGAAGCCGATCTCCTGGATCATGGCGTAGGGGTCGAGCGCGCGCGGGCTCCGGAAGCTGGTACAGACAATGAGCTCGGCGAGCTTCGCCAGTTGGAAGCCCATGCCGCGGACGTCCTTGTCGCGCATCGTGCCGATGATGAGGAAGCAACGCTTCCACTCGAAGTATTCGCGGAGTGCCGCGGCCAGCGCGGCTGCACTTTCGCTGTTGTGCGCGCCATCGGCAACGATGAGCGGACGCTGCCCCATGACTTCGAGCCGCCCGGGGACACGGGTGTGCGCAATCCCGTCGGCAATCGAGGACTCTTCGATGCGGTGGCCCCGGGCACGCAGTGCATCGGCAACAGCGATCGCAGTGAGGGCGTTATCGACCTGGTGGCGCCCGAGAAGTGGCATTCGGAACTCCCGTGTGCCACGCGGGCTGCGAACCTGGAACGACTGGCCGAAGACGTACCGTTCGAGCACTTCGGCTTCGTAGCGATCGGGGACATAGACGAGTTCGGCACCGACTTCGTCGCAACGCGCACGGACTACGTCGACGACTGCGGGGTCCTGCTGACGGGCGAGGACGCAAGCCGAGCCGGGCTTGATGATGCCGGCCTTGTCGGTGGCGATTTCCGCGGGGGTGTTGCCCAGGATGGCGGTGTGCTCGAGCGAGATGGGGGTGAGCACCGCAACGTCGATCTCGTCGAAGACGTTCGTGGTGTCGAATGTGCCGCCAAGGCCAACTTCGACGACCTGCCACTCGATGCGGGGGACCTGTGCACGGGTGAGCCAAAAGAAGAGCGCGGTGAGCACACCGAAGGTGCTGACGTTGCCGTGGACCGAGGCCTGCTCGTCCTCGATGGCGGGACGCATCGCTTCGAGGGCCGCGGCGAACTCCTGTTGTGAAACGGCCGCGCCATCCATGGAGATGCGCTCGGTGAAGGAGTGAAGGTGCGGACTGGTGAAGAGCGACGTGGAGAACGATTCGCGGCAGAGGATGCCCGCGATCATCGCGGCGGTGCTCCCCTTCCCCTTCGAACCGGTGACGTGGATGGTATGGCGCCCATGCTGAGGGTCGTTGAGGCGCGAGAGCAGGGAGCGCATCGACTCCAGGCTCATGGCCGGGCTGTCGGAGCGCTGCACCCCACGTTCAAGGTCGGTGAACGAGAGCAGGTACTGGATCGCCTCGGGATAGTCCACGGCGCGATTGTAGCCCCTGGCCGGCCGTCGGGGGTCGGTAGCCGGCCCGCTTGCTACCTAATCGGTTATAGCCAATAGCCTAAAAGTCGATGACGTGGCGTGCCGGTTCGAAGCCGCGCATTAGGACGAAACGGCGCGGGTCGATGCAGTAGAGGGCGCCGCGCTCGGTGAAGAAGGCGGCTAT
>JALOAP010000277.1 GCA_023228745.1 Dehalococcoidia bacterium
GTAACCATCGTTCTCTTGGAGCGTGCTCTGGCTCGCGCGGCGAGCCGAGCGGCAGGACTGGCAACGCGTGGGCTCGTTCATCAGCCCCTTGTTCGCGTAGAACTCCTGCTCGCCCGCAGTGAAAACGAAGTGGGTGCCGCAATCGCGGCATGCAATTTGCTTATCGGCAAAGGCCAAAGGATAAGGACTCCTCTCTGCTTCCAGCAGGTCTCGTATTTATGGTAGCACAGGGCGCAAAGGGGAGGCGCCAAGGGCGCGGCGCACGTGGCCACATGGCCAGTGCTCCGTGCCCCGTGCCCGGTGGACAGGCAGCACTCCGGCCGCGGGGCCGCCTACCGACTTTCGCACGGCGAAAATCGAAAATCGAAAACCCCGAAGACTCCCCCAAGCCCGTATGCTGCGCGCACTTCGTTCGGTGGGAGCAAAACAGCATGCGTCTCCAGGATAGAGTGGCCATCGTGACCGGCGGTGCGCGCGGTATCGGCGAAGGCATCGCGCGGTGCCTCGCGGCGGAGGGCGCACGTGTCGCCATCCTCGACCTCGACGGCGACGGTGCGGCGGCGACCGCACGGGATATCGGCGACGGCGCCATCGGCTTCGCCTGTGACGTTGCGCTCGAAGCGGACGCAGTGGCCGGGGTCGAGCGCGTGGTCCGCGATCTCGGCGGCATCGACATCGTCGTGAACAACGCGGGCGCTGGCCGGGGTCCAATCCCCGCTGAGGCACTGAACTCGTTCGGCGGCGGCATCACCAACGTCACGCAGGAGAGCTGGGACGAGACGTTGGGCCAGAACCTTCGCACCACCTTCCTGGTCTCCAGGGCAGCGATCCCGCACCTCGAGGCGCGCGGCGGCGGCGCCATCGTGAACATCTCGTCGATCGCCGGCTTCACAGCCTCGCCGACGCTCGCGGCCTACGCAGCGGCGAAGGCCGGCGTCATCTCCTTCACCCGCAGCCTTGCGCTCGAACTGGCGCCGAAGGACATCCGCGTGAACGCCATCTGCCCCGGCTTCCTCTGGACGCGCGCATGGCAGGGCATGGCGACCGCGATCCAGGCTTCGAACCCGGCCTATGCCGACGCGACGCCTCGCGACGTCTTCCTCGATATGGTGAAGCGCGGCGTGCCGATGGGCCGAGAGCAGACGCCGGAGGACATCGGCAAGGTCGCTGCCTTCCTCGCCAGCGAAGACGCCCGCAACATCACCGGCCAGTACGTCGCGGTCGACGGGGGCATCACGCTGCAGTAGGCGGGGCGCACACGTTGCTGACGCGCCCGGTACTGATCGCCGCCGATATTGGCAAGTGGCGACTGGTGCCTGGCGAGTGATGGCTGACGCGGGTGGGGTAATTCGCCACCCGGAGCAGTACCCTGCGCGCATGTTTGGGCGCGGGCGACCGAGACATCCGGATATTCTGACGCCCGCCGAATGGCGGGTGCTCGAACTCGTGCGCGAGGGGAAGACGAACGCCGAGATCGCCGTCTCGCTCGGGATCTCTGTGAACACCGTGAAATATCACGTCGCGAACATGCTGGCGAAGCTCGAACTCCCGGACCGGCGCGCCCTGGCGAGGTGGACACCAAAGCGCCAGGGCTTCTCGCTGGGCTGGCTCGGGAAAGCAGCGTTGGTTACAGGTGGCGCCGCGGCGGTCGTCGTGGCCGCGGCAGCGCTCTCGCCCGGGCGAGACAGTGAAGCGGCGGCGGATCTTGAGATCGCCTTCGTGGCAGCGGGCCCTACGACCGCGCCAACGCTCCGCGTCGTCGACTCCGCCACGGGCGAGGAACGGGTGGTCGCGCCGCTGCCGACTGATGCCAGCGTGGACACCGTCCGCTGGTCGCCCGGCGGCGTGGAGCTGATTGTCCAGACTCGTCGAGTCTACGCAATTCCTGGCTGCCCGCAGTTTGCGAGCTGTCCTCCGTTCGTTGAGCCAGCAGTGCTCCACCGGGTTGGCCTGGAAGACGGAGTGAGGTTACCCCTTGCCTCGGGACTAAACGCCGCTTCGATCGGCGCGCTGCTGGGGTGGGATGGCGGGAAGTTAATCCTTGCTGTATTCGGCGTGGAGGGTAGCGAGGGTGACGGCGTCATCCTGATGGATCTGCAGAGTACCCGGTGCATGGAGCTGTCGCTGGGCGGCACCCGGGCCGCCTGCACCGGGCACCCCGAGGGCCCGGACGGGCGGCGGGAGATCCATATTATCGAGCGCTCGCATCCGCTGGATTTCACTGCCCCAGCGTTCACCCTGACGTCGCCGGCAGCAACGGGCTGGCCACGGCTATCGCCCGACGGACGATGGTTAGCCTGGAACACCAGCTCTGGCATCCACCTCGCTTCGTTGCCGGCGACCGGCACGGCGGGCCGCCCGCAGGTCCTGGACCTCGGTGACGGCGGCGAAGCAACCTGGTCGCCGCGCGGCGACCGTTTCCTCTACTTCCGCCTCACGGCAGCAAACGCGGTCCGGGACGTGTGGGTGTACGACACCGCCACGCACTCTTCGCACCAGGTGAGCGTCGGCGGGGCGCGCGAGGCCGTGTGGTCGCCCGACGGTTCACAGATCGCCTACATTTCGGAGCACGACCACGGGCCGGGCGACATCTACGTGGTCAATGCCGACGGCAGTGGGCTGGAGCGGCTCACGGACAACGACCTGTACGAGTCGCATCTCGCGTGGGGTCAGTAGCACTCACCCAAGCAGGCCCCCGCTGGACCGCATCGTCACTTGCGCGGGGGGCGCTGCGCGAGCAGGGCAGTGGCACGGAGTCCGGCCGCCGTGTGGATGCCGATCCCCGATCCCCGATCCCCGTATACTCCGCGGCATGCCGAACCTGCCTGCTTTCCGCCTGACCGATGCCGCCGGGGTCGAGCGCCAGTTCCCGGGCGGCCGCCGTGCGCTCCTCTGCTTCGTGAAGGAGGACTGCCCTACGTGCCACCTCTCGATGCCGCTCATCGAGCAGGCGCACCGGGCATTCGGGGAGACGATCGATGTCTGGGCCATCGGGCAGGACGGCGCCGGCAACGCGAAGCTCGTCGACGAATATGGCCTCACTGTGCCGATGCTCGACGACTCGGCCCTCCGCGTCTCCTACCGTTACGACCTCGACACTGTACCGACCATCATCCTCGCTGACGCGGACGGGACGGAGCTCGAGCGGTTCGTGGGCTTCGCCAAAGCAGACTGGCAGCAACTCTTCCAGCGGCTCATCTCGCTCACACTGGCGCCCCCGCCCGTGGTCGACTGGACCCCGTACCCGGAGTCGCGGCCCGGGTGCGGTTCGAAGTCGGTCGAGCCCGGCGTGGCCGAGCAGCTTGCGGCCGAAGCCGAGGGCAGCCCCCTGCGAGCCCGCCGCATCGAGGTCGGCGAATCAGACGACCTGTTCGAGTTCATGTTCGACCAGGGGCTCACGGACGGCCTGCCGGTCATCCCGCCCACGCCCGAGCGCGTGCTGCGCATGCTCTCCGGGACGGCGCGCGACGCGCAGGAGGTGCTTGGCGCCATGCCGCCGAACCTCGCGCCGCTCACGGTCGAAAAGGTCGCCATCAACGCCGTGATGGCGGGGTGCAAGCCGGAGTATCTGCCGGTCGTTATCGCCGCGGTCGAAGCCGTGCTCACCGACCAGTTCAACATGCACGGCGTGCTCGCCACGACGCACTTCCCGACCCCCGTGATGATCGTGAACGGCCCTATCCGCGACAAGATCGGCATGAACTACCGGATGAACGCCCTGGGCCAGGGCAACCGCGCGAACGCAACGATTGGCCGCGCCGTGCAGCTCGTCGTCCGCAACGTGGGTGGCGGCCGGCCCGGCGAGGTCGACCGTGCGATGCTGGGCCAGCCGGGCAAGTACACGTTCTGCTTCGCCGAGTTCGAAGAGCGTTCGAACTGGGCGCCGCTCCACGTCGAACGCGGCTTCGCGGCGGACGACAGCACGGTCACGGTCTATGCGGGCTCCGCACCGGTGCCCATCGTCGATCAGCTTGCCCGCGACGCGAAGGCGCTGGCCACGAGCTACGGCCTCGCCCTGCAGGCGATGAGCCATCCGAAGCACTACAACACCGGCGAAGTTGTGGTGATCGTCCCACCGGAGCACGTCGACACCTTCGCGAAGGACGGCTGGACGAAGGAGCAGATCCGGGCGCGCATCCAGGAAGTGACCATGCGGCCGGTCCGCGAGCTCGTGCGCGACGAGTTCTGTGCGGAGGGCCTCCCGCCCGCGGCAGCCGAGCGAATTGGCCTCGACACGCAGATCGGCAAGTTCCGCGACCCTGCCGAAATCGCCCTGGTCGTGGCGGGCGGCGAAGCCGGCAAGTTCGCCGCCTACCTGCCGAACTGGGTCAGCGGCCCCATGGGCAGCACGATGACAACGGTGAGGATCGAGGCATGAGGCATGAGGCACCAGGTGGTTGTTCGCGCGTGGCGCTTCGCCGGCCTACGTCCGCCGCGAAAGGCACGAAGTAAGCGGTTGCCCCGGCACTATGCCGAACGGTCCCGCATCCCCGTTTCGAGCCCGCTCATGCCTCATGCGTATTGGCTCCCCGGGCCTTTCGGCCATTTATGCGTTTCTGATTCCGCGTGACGGACGCTCGACTCCCGGGATTACCGGGCGAGAGGTTCGTGATGGCCGACGAACGACGCACCCCCTACCGCCTGCCGCAGGAGCGCGGCGAGCCAGACCCGGAAGCCGAGGCGATGGCCGCTGCTGGAGAAGTACCCGATGCCGAACCGGGG
>JALOAP010000278.1 GCA_023228745.1 Dehalococcoidia bacterium
CCAGCCAGCACCATGCCGATGCCGAAGAGCACGCCACCGGCAACGGTCGCGAACCCGACGGGCTGGATGTGGGCGCCGGGTGGCAGCACATTGAACGAGGGGTCGGGCACGAAGCGCGCCATCAGCAGGCCGAAGCCCACCGTGGCCACCATCAACCCGACGATGAGCGCGCGCATGAGCCGTGCGTCACCGCTCATGATGAGGTCGCGGAAGGCGCCAGCGAAGCAGAGACGGCTGCGCTGGAGGATGACGCCGAACGCGATGCCGATGAACCAGTAGGCCCCGAGATTGAACTCCCGGCTGGTGGCATAGATGCCGAAGGCAACGATGGCGGCGAGGGCCAGTGCAATCGTGGCGGCCCTCGTCGGAAAGCGCTGTTCAGCCGCAGTCGAGCTGGCAGCTTGAGCGTGCATGGAGGTCTCCCGTGAGATTGTCGAGTAAATCTATCAACAATCCGGGAACGCGCAAGTGGTTCACCGGCCCGCGGCCAAAAAAATCCCCTCTCCCGGGCGATCCAGGGCGGGAGAGGGGGCAATGCCTGAGGTCGAAGCGCTATACCAGCTCGATCATGTCGCCTTCGTACTTCTTCGCGGCGCGGCGCATCTCCACCAGCCGGTCGAGCTTCACCACGCAGTCCGCAACGCCGGGCTCGCCCCGAAGCGTGTCGAAGTCCTGCATGCCGCAGACGTTGCATGACCCATGGTGGCAGTCTGCCACCGTCTGGTTGCTGTGCACGTCGCGCCACTGGCCACGCAGGTAGCTCTTGTTCACGCCGGTGTCGATGTGGTCCCACGGCAGCGGTTCGTTCGTGTCCCACTCACGGTGCGCGAACCAGGCGGTGTCGATACCTGCAGCGGCGAATGCCTCGTGCCACACGCCGGCCTTGAAGAACTCGCTCCATGCATCGAACTTCGCGCCCCGGCGCCATGCCTCGTACACCGCGTTCGCGACCTTCCGGTCGCCACGGCTCAGCACCGATTCGATGAAGCTGTCGACCGGGTCGTTCCAGCTAAATTCGATGCCCGAGGAGCGGCAGCCGTCGCGGAGCAGCTTGTGCTTGGGGTCGAGTTCCTCCGCCGTGTCCTGGCGTGCCCACTGGAACGGTGTGTGTGGCTTCGGGACGTGGTTGCTGGTGCTCACGCGAACGCGTGCGCGGTTACCGAGATGCTTGCGGCCAGCGGCCTTCACCTTCTGGGCCATATCGATGATGCCGGCGACATCGTCCATCGTCTCCGTGGGGAGACCGACCATGAAGTACATCTTGATGCCGGTCCAGCCGCGCTCGAAGGCGTTCTCCGCGGCCCCGAGCAGGTCGTCGTCGCTCACGAGCTTGTTGATGGCGTTGCGCAGGCGCTGGCTACCGGCTTCCGGCGCCAGCGTCAGCGTGTGCTTCTTGCCCTTTGCCACGGCGTTCGCAACGTCGACCGAGAAGCTGTCGACGCGCGTGCTGGGGATCGACACCTTCAGGTTCGGGAACGTCGAGGTGAGCT
The DNA here is from genome assembly GCA_023228745.1 of Dehalococcoidia bacterium. GTDB lineage: Bacteria > Chloroflexota > Dehalococcoidia > Tepidiformales > Tepidiformaceae > JALOAP01. The sequence goes on from JALOAP010000278.1 coordinate 1,491, forward strand.
TTTCGACCATCGGGACGATTTCGCTGTGGTCCGTGGTGCTCAGCGAAAGCAACGAGAGCTCGTCATAGCCGGTGTTCGCCATGAGCTGGCGTGCCGCCTCGGCGACCTCGTCGGGCGTCCGTTCGCGCGTTGGGCGATAGATCATCCCCGCCTGGCAGAAGCGGCAGCCCTGGGTGCAGCCGCGTTGGATCTCCACGGCCGCGCGGTCGTGGATGGTCTGCAAGAACGGCACGATTGGCTTCACCAGTGGCGGCGGAAGCTGCTCGACGATGCGCCGGTGGATGACCTTCGGTGCGTCGGGCACGGTCGGTTCGAGTCCCGCGAAGTGTCCTTCGTGGTCGAACCGCGGCTCATAGAACGAGGGGACGTAGACGCCGGGCATGGCGAGCAACTCGCGCAGCCGCTCCGCTCGCGGGGTGCCCTGCTTCTTCCACTCGCGCACGCGGCCAGCGAGTTCGACGACGGTATCTTCGCCTTCGCCGATGACAAATGCATCGACAAAGGGTGCGAGCGGCTCGGGGTTGAACCCCCCGCTGCCGCCACAAACAACGAGGGGATGCTCGTCCGTGCGGTCCTTCGCGAAGACCGGGATCGCGGCCAGGTCCAGCATGTTGAGGATGTTGGTGTACGTCATCTCGTACTGGAGCGTGAAGCCGACGACGTCGAAGTCTCGCAGTGGGCGCCGGTTTTCGAGGCTCCAGAGCAGCACACCCTCACGCCGCATTTCGGCTTCCATGTCCTCCCAGGGCGCGAACGCGCGCTCGCAGAGCACATCGTCGACCTTGTTCAACAGGTCGTAGAGGATGCCGATACCCATGTTCGACATGCCGATGTCGTAGGCGTCGGGGTAGCAAAGGGCGAAGCGAACCGGGTGGCTCTCCCAGTCCCGGACGATACTGTTCCACTCCCCACCCGTGTAACGCGCCGGTTTGGAGACGCGAGTGAGCAGCTGATCGACGGTTGCGGTCATGCTGAATCCCTCCTGGAACGGTGTGCTATCGCCGCGGCGAGCATCCATGGTAGCGGAGGCGGGGAAGGGCGCGAAGGACGCGCTGCTCGCCACCCGTGCGGGATGCCTCCATCTGCGGCTAGACGGTCTTGGTGAATACACGTTCGAGTGCCGCCTTCCGGCGCTCTTCCGCTTCGCGGGCGAGCGCGAGCCGGCGGTCCACGCGCTGCTGGTTACGCTGTTCGTACTCGAGCCACTTGGCCACGATGTAAACCAGCGTACCGAGGAAGATGAGGTTGCCGCCGATCCAGAGGACGAAGATGGCGAAGCGCTGGTCGGTCATCGGGTCTGGCGCCCATGCGGGCATGTTCGCCGCGAACCGCTCATGGAACGGGCTCGAAGCGCTGAGGAACATCCCTCCGAACAGCCCTTTATGCACCATCTCGGTAAGCACGTAGAGCCCACGGAACGGGTAGGGTACGCGCCAGCGCATCGGGTCCATCGCCAGCGCGGGCATCCAGAACAGCAGCGAAACGATGATGAGCGTCAATTGCTGGAGGTCGCGCGCAAACGGGTTTTCCGCCGCCCAGGTGAGCAGCCCGCTGAACTGCCAGGCGTACGTCACGACAGCGAACGAGAGACCGCTGACCACCGGGAAGGTGAGGTAGCGCAGGCACTGGCAGCGATAGAACGCGCGCAGCCGGGACCGCCATTCGGGGCCAGTCGCCTGGAACGCGAGCGTCAACGGTGAGCCAAGCAGGAGCAAGGGCGGCGCGATCATCGTGAGGAAGAGGAAGTCGAGAAAGTTCACCCAGAGCACCTGGTTGCCGTAGTGCTCCAGCGGCGAGAGCAGGGCGATGTAGAGGGCTACCAGGCCGGCCTGGAACGACACGAGCTTCCAACGGGGCGGCCGGACGAAGCGCGGTGACCTTCGCGCACGGACATAGCCGAGGACGTACAGCGCCGACGCCGCGACAAGGGCGACAATCCACGGAACATCGAGGGCGAAGTGCGACAGCACCTCGCCAAGTCCTGGCGCGTCCTCCGACATCATTCCCCCACAGGGCAGGATAGCAGGGCGGGGGAGGGCCAACTCGAAAGGTTAGCGCGTTCCGAATGCCTCGAAAGTGAGGATTGTGAACGTCTCCCGGACGTGGGGAATGGAATGAATGTCCCGTTCGATAAGCCGCCCAAGCGAATCGATCTCGTCGACGTAAAGCTTCACCAAGAGGTCGTACTGACCGGTGATGCTGTACGCCTCCGAGAAGCTTTCGACCTCGGCGATCTGGTTGGCCACTTCGGTCCCGTGGCCCGGCTCCGTCTTCACCATCACGAACACTGCGCGCATGCGAGCAGTCTACCGCGCTGGTGGACAGTCAGCACCGGGAAGGGCCACACCATGCTAGTAGTCACCGGGATCGCCGCTGGTGTCGAGACCATCCCGCGAGCCGGCCAGCCGCGCTCGCTCAGCCAGCAGGTCGAGGATGCGGATGGCTTCCTCGGTAGAAGGGGGCTCGCCCTCGTCCATCAGCTCCGCGATCTGCGCGTCGATCGCGTCGATGCGCGCCTGGATTTCCGCGAGCGACCCGGGCGGCCCCTGCTGGTCACCGGGCCCAGCTTCCCCCGCACCAGGGGTCTGTTCGCCGGGCGGAGCTTCTTCCCCGGGCGTCTCGCCCTGGTCCTCCTGGCCGGGTGGCGGCGTTTCACCCGGCTGTGCGCCATCCTGTCCGGCCCCGTCCTGCTGCCCGGGCTCCTCGCCCTGCTGCGTCAGCAAGCGGAGGACCACCTCGTAGTCGTGACGGCTGTCTTCGTCTCCCGGGTCGGCGAGCAGCGCCGCACGAAACGACTCGAGCGCGCCAGCCAGGTCCTGGGTTGCGAAGCGATGATGCCCGATGCTGGCGTGGGCCCGCGCGCGCACCGCACTGCGGTTCGAACCGAGCACACGCCGCGCCGTGAGCTGCGCCTCGTCGTACCGGCCAGCCGCATGCAGTGCCCCGGCAAGGTTCAGGGTGATGCCGGCGTTATCGGGTTCCTCCGCCTGCGCCTCCTGGAAGAGGATAATCGCGCGGTCATAGTCGCCGGCCTGCATAGCGTCCCGGCCCTGCTCGTTCAGGGTGTACGCGTCCGTCGCACAGGACGAGAGCAGGACCAGGGCGATCGTCGCGCCGGCGAGCACCAACGTTTCGCGCCCGAACCGCAACCTCGCACGCTCCACTACCGACCCGAGCACGAGGAAGGCAAGCGATGCGGCCGCGAACCACTGGAACTGTTCGACCGGG
>JALOAP010000279.1 GCA_023228745.1 Dehalococcoidia bacterium
GTTAATCTCATCCGGCGACACCATGCGGTATCTGCCGCAAATTTTTAAGTTATTCAGATTGTATCATTTTACAGAAGGAAGGTCAATATTTATGAAAAAGTACATGTCTTTCGAGGAGTTTATTGCTGACTACAATAAAACCCCGGAATGGTTCAATATGCTGTGCGACACGCAAAGCATTCAAGAGTTCAGCTCGCTTTACAAGCTGGTCGTCAATATGGTTCTCTTGTCCACAGACTTGGAGGACAACGATATCTATATTCAGAAAAAAGCCATTAATCCAAACACAGATAAGCCCTATGATCATACCCGCTATTCCATTGCTAAAAAAGGTCTTTTAAAAATTATGTCGGCTGCTGATGCAAGACTTATTCTCTCAAACGTTGAGATTGACCGGGATGCTCAAACTGTTTCCGGGACATCCACAATGCAGTATCACGATCCGTCCGGCCAGTGGCGCTACATAACTAAAACAAAAACGGTAGATTTAATAAAAAAGACGAAGAATGGCAGCACTTACGAAGATCCCTCTGCCCCTGAAAAAGCGGAAAGTGGAGCGCAGATGCGCTGCATTCGTGACGCTTTCAATATCAAAAATAATTACAGCTTGGAACAGCTGCAAAAGCCGTTTGTGGTCGTATATCCAAAATTAAACGACATGGACCCGGATGTCAAGAAGATGGCGATTATTAATTCCTTGGCACCGACACAGTTGCTTTATGGAAGAGCTCCATCGGACAGGCTGCTATTGGATGGTGCGGATATTGATGGGAAGGATGGTGGGCAAAAATGAAATTGAAGCAAATGAAAATTTTGCACACATCGGATTGGCACTTGGGGAATTACGTCGGCCCGCAGTGCGATGGTCCGATGGAAAGAATGGCCAACACAATGAAGTGTCTGAATGTCCTTGTTGAAACCGCAATGGCGGAGCAGCCGGACATTATTTTGGTCGCCGGAGATATTTTCCACCAGGCGCGCGTTTGGTCAGACAGGGCATTGACGGAAGTAAGGATGGCAGGACTGTACATCATTAGACTGGCAACCTTCGCGCCAGTCGTCGTATTATACGGCACACCGAACCATGACGGCAAAGCTCAGTTTGATGCACTGGAAGGGATGACAAAAGGAAGCGACGTTCATTATATCGACGAACCGAGGAAGTTGCTGCTTGATACCAAGTCGGGATTCATTCAGATTGCCGGTTTGCCCGGCTTTGACAAAGGCCATTTCCGCACAGAGTATCCCGGCCTGTCGGCCGAACAGGAGAACGTCCTATTTTCCGAACAGTTGGCCATGATTGTGGAAGGTCTATCCGCCCAGGTAGACCCGTCAATTCCGTCCGTCCTGATGGCCCACCATACCGTTGTGGGCTGCGAGCTGGACAACGGACAACACGTCTTTCAGACAAACGAGGTTGTCCTGGAGGCAAGCGCGCTGGACAATAGTGCTTTCGATTTGGTTTGCCTGGGGCATATCCACAAGGCTCAGAGGGTGGACTTTTGTAAAGACAAGCCTGTGTTTTATTCGGGAAGCATTGACGCATTTACTTTCAACGATGAGGACTGGCAAAAAGGGTTTTGGATTCACGAATTATATTCAAAGAAAGACGATAACTGGAAATCTTCAAAATTTTACAATACTCCGGCCAGAGAGTTTATTACCGAAAGATGGAATCAAGAAGAGTGTCAGAGAGCCGCATCCATGAATTTCAGTATTATGGGGTTCGAGGATAAGGTCGTCCGTGTCCTCTATACCTGCGACAGCGAAACCGAAAAGGCCCTTGACAAGAAAAGACTGGAGCGTGACCTGTATGCCGCCGGGGCTTACTATGTGTCGGAAATCCGGCCTGAAAAAGTGACGGCCAGCGTTAACCGCGAACGGATGCACGAAAGCCTGACCGTGTGGGATTGCTTGCAGAAATACCTTTACGAAAAAGGCATCAAAGAAATGGACGATTATCTCCATATCGCGGAGGACTTCATTTCACAAGTTCAAGCATCCCAACCGGCAGGCGGGCAGACGGGCACATTCCTTCCTGTGGAGATATCGGTCCGGAATTATCGTTCCTACGCCGAAGAAACACTTTCCTTCCAGGATATTCATTTTGCAATGGTGAATGGCGTCAACGGCTCCGGGAAGTCAAGCCTGTTCATGGACGCCCTGGTAGATTGTCTGTACGAGCAACCGCGGGAAGGTGAGTTGACCGGCTGGATCCGCAGCGGTGAAAAGTCGGGCACTATTAGCTTCACGTTCCAGCTCGGGGAATCGGTGTACAGGGTTGTACGGACCAGGCAGCGGTCGGGCAAGGCGACACTGGCGATTGCGAAACTTGATGATTATTTTAATGACGATCTGGCCGATTGGCAAGACATTTCCTGTGAGCGAATGACGGACACACAACAAAAGATTACCGACCTGTTGGGCATGGATGCGGATACCTTCCGGAGTTGCGTCCTGATTATGCAGGACCAGTACGGCCGCTTTATGGAAGCAAAGCCGGAAGACCGGATGAGCGTGTTGGCGAGCCTGCTTGGTCTTGGGATGTACGAACAGCTGGAAGGGCTGGCGAAGGATGCGCTCCGGGAGACAAACAGGGAGCTGAAAAACCTGAAGGACGATGCGTCTGTTCTGGAGGCAGAGGTGTCGGCAGCGGAAGATTTCCGGGAGATGGAGAAAGAGGCCCAGCGGCTGATTGAAGACAAGAGATGCCATGCGCAAGGCCTGAAGGATGAGTTAGAAGCCTGCCGGACAAAACTGGCTGCCGTTGAGAATGCCGAATTGGAACTCCTGCAGGTGAATGGTGACATCCGGAAGAAATCAGAAACCCGGAATGAGAAACGGAACAAGCTTTCTGACCTGGAGCGTGACATTAAATCAACGGAGAGTTTTCTGGAAAACGAGCAGGCGCTTATAGATGCCCATACGGAGCATCAGAAGCTGCAGGGCGATCTGATTGCGTTCAGGGAGCAGGAGAAGCAGGCGGAGGACAAGCGCCGGCAGTTGGCCGGAGTTCGGAATGAGATTGCTGCTCTGGACGCCGAGGACAGAAAACTACGGAGCGAGGTTGCCGGGCTGCAGGCAAAGCTTGAAAAACTCCCGGGCATGCTGGACGAGTTGAACGACCTTAATGGAATTGAGCATCAGCTCGAGGAGATGGAAAGAAAGAAGGTGCGGCATGAGGAGCTTACTCGGGAAAGGCAGGAACAAATGTATGTGGTTAGGTCGGCGGAGGAGAAAGTTGCTCGGCTTAAGAGGCAGGCGGAAATGCTTTCGGTTGTCCAGTGTGTGGATATCAAAAATGCACAGTGTGCGTTTTTGAGGGAAGCCAAGGAGGCGGCAGGGAAGCTTGACGAAGCGGAGAATCACTTTGCTGGTCGCCGGGAACTATTGAACATTGTCGATAAAACCATTGCTGACCTGGGATACAACCCAGAAGCATACCTGAAGGTTACGCAGCGGGTCAGGCGATATAACGAACTGCGCCAGGCTGTTCAGTCCTGCGAATCGGACAAGCGGATGGTTGAGGTTAAGTCAGAAAGGCTTGGAATGATATCTCTGGCCATTGAAGAAAAGAAGGCCATCAGGGAAAGGCTTAATGGGGAACTTCTGAGTCTTGAAATAAACCTTAGAAACATAAACGCCATCAAGAATAAATTGTCCGGACTGGCCGGGCAGGAAAACCAATATACCCAGCTGCCGGCCGCAAAGTCTTTTTTGGAGAATGCCCGGAAGCAGGAGCAGGATCTGCAGAAGGATATCGACGACATATCCGCCGAGATTGATGTTTTGCAGGGCAAAAGCCTGAAACTGATGGACGGCCTGCGAGACGCGGAGGCTGTCAGGCGGTCGAAAGAGCTGGCGGAATATGAGCTCAGTGGAATAGAAGGCGAGTTGGCCGGACTGACAAAACAGCTGGGGAGCATCGAAGAAAAGCTGCGGACGCTGGACGGAAAGCAGGACAAGCTGAAAGAAACTGTTAAGGCCGTAAATGATACGGCATTCAGGGCGGCAATGCTGACGACGTTGTCGGAGGCCTTCGGGCAGGACGGTATTCCACACCAAATAATCAGAGACATCGTTCCAGAGCTGGAGGCATCGGCGAACGAGATTCTGGGACAGATGACCGGCGGACGGATGCGACTGGAATTCAGGACGGAACGGACTTTGAAAAGCAACAAGGCCAAAGAGGTCGCCACACTGGACATCGTGATTGTCGATGTCGACAACGGAGAACTTCCGTACCTGGCGCGGTCGGGAGGGCAGAAGACAAGGTGTTCGTTGGCAGTAATATTTGCGTTGGCCATCTTAAAAGCTAGCCGGGTCGGATTACAGCTGGGAATGCTTTTCATTGATGAACCGGCCGGGCTGGATGAGGAAGGGATAGAAGGTTACTGCAAGGCACTGGAAACCATCCATGACATGTACCAGGATATGAGAATTGTGGCCGTCAGCCACGATGAGCGGATGAAGGCCCGGTTTGCCCAGCAGATTCGCGTGGATGTCACCGAGAATGGAAGCAAGGTGAGAAAAATATGAAGCTCATCGAGTTGAGCCAAGGGTATTGCGCCAAGGTTGATGATGGGGATTATGAAATGCTGATGAGCTTTCCGAAATGGTTTGCAATGAAACACCACGGTAATATTTACGCCAAGTGCAACATAACTCTTGAGAACGGGAAGCGCACAACTCTCAAGCACCGGGTAATCATGAAG
>JALOAP010000280.1 GCA_023228745.1 Dehalococcoidia bacterium
CCGCACCACGAATGGGAGCGGCTTGCCGGGGACGAGGGCTTTCTGGAACACCTGCGGCGTGTGTACGAGGCGTTCCAGGGTTACCTGCAGCGGCCGCCGAAGGTCACGATAGAAGGGGTCGACGAAGAGCAGGTAGTGGCGTATTTCTCGCTGGAGTTCGCGCTCACCGAGAGCCTGCCGGTGTATTCGGGCGGGCTGGGCGTACTCGCGGGCGACCACCTGAAATCCGCGAGCGACCTCGGCATCCCGTTTGTCGGGGTTGGGCTGCTCTACCGGCAGGGGTACTTCCACCAGTCGCTGGGACAAGACGGCTGGCAGCAGGAGGAGTACCGGGATATCGACGTGGCACAGCAGCCGCTGCAACGCATGCGCAATGCTGCCGGAGAACCACTCACGGTGGAGGTCCCGCTGAATGGCCGTAACGTGGTGGTTGCCGTGTGGCGGCTGGACGTTGGCCAAACGCCGCTTTACCTGCTGGACACGGACATGGAGGAGAACAGCCCCGAAGATCGCGAGATAGGCGCGCGGCTCTACGGAGGCGACATCGCCACGCGGATCGAACAGGAGATGCTGCTCGGAATTGGGGGCGTACGGGCACTGCGCGCCATGGGGCTGAACCCGGCGGTGTGTCACATGAACGAGGGGCACTCGGCGCTGCTCGGCGTGGAGCGCATCCGCACACTGATGGAGGAGACCGGTATCTCCTTCGAGGAGGCGATGCTGCCGGTGGCGGCTGCGACCGTGTTCACCACACACACCGCCGTCGCAGCAGGCATCGACCTCTTTCCGCCTGACCTGGTCCGGGAGTACCTCGGGCAGTACTACACGAGCATGGGTCTGAGCGACCGCCAGTTCCTGGGGCTTGGCCGGATGAACCCGGACGATGAGGCAGAGCCGTTCTCGATGGCGCTCCTGGGCATCCGGCTGAGCGGCGAACGAAACGGCGTCTCAAAGCTGCACCGGACCGTCTCGCGGCGGCTGTGGGACAGCGCCTGGCCAGCGCTGCCAGAGGAGCAAATCCCGATTGGTGCGATCACGAACGGAGTCCATCTACCGACCTGGGTGGCGCACGAGCTGGGGGAGCTGTACGACGCGTACGTTGGCCACGACTGGCGCGACGACCCTGTCCGTCCGGAGGCCTGGGAACGGGTACAGGACATCCCATCGCAGCAGCTCTGGGACGCGAAGCAACGGCAACGGCATATGTTGGTCCATCGTGCGCGCGAACAGCACCGGGATAGCTCGGCGATGCAGGGCCTCAGTGCACTCGACGGCCGAGGCGGCCAGGTGCTCGATCCGAACGCCCTGACCATCGGCTTTGCGCGACGATTTGCCGGCTACAAGCGGGCGGTGCTTCTCTTCCGTGACCCGGAGCGGCTTGCGCGCATCGTGAACAACGCCGACCGGCCAGTGCAGTTCCTGTTCGCCGGCAAGGCGCACCCCCGCGACGAACCGGCAAAGCAGGTCATCCGCGAGGTGGTTCAGCACTCCCGGCTGCCGGAGTTCCGCGACCGGCTGGTGGTGCTCGAGCGGTACGACGTGGACCTCGCACGTTCGCTCGTGCAGGGTTGCGATGTGTGGCTCAACACGCCGCTGCGGCCGCTGGAAGCGAGCGGCACCAGCGGGATGAAGGCGGTTGCTAACGGTGGGCTGCACATGAGTGTGCTCGATGGCTGGTGGGCGGAGGCCTATGAGCCGGGGCTGGGCTGGGCAATCGGCCGGGACCGGATCGATGACGACCCTGAGGTGCAGGACGCATTCGATGCGGAGTCGCTGTATACGTTGCTCGAGAGCGAAGTCGTCCCGATGTTCTACAACCGGAACGCGGATGGAATCCCGGAGGAGTGGGTGGCCCGCATGAAGGCGAGCATCGCGCGGTTTTCGCCGCAGTTCACGACGCAACGCATGGTGGCGGAGTACGTGGACGTGGCCTACCGGCCAGCGGCGCAAAGCTGGGCGCGGCTGCGCGAATCGGACGCGGCACGCGCGCGGGAGTTGAACCGCTGGCTGCAGTATGTGCGCGAGCACTGGGACGAGATAAAGGTTCACGTGGTGGAGGACGACAGCAGCGACCCGGCAGTGGAAGGCAAGGCGGTGACGGTGGGGGTGCAGGTGCACCTGGGGCAACTTTCGCCCGATGACGTGACACTGGATGTGGTCTACGGTATCGCGGGACCGCGAGGCGAACTGGCCAGTGAGCGAAGTACTCGTATGGAACTGGCGGGGGTAGGCGAGGATGGCGTGTGCCGCTACGAGGCATCGCTTTCGCCGGAGATACACGGCCGGGTGGGCTATGTTGTCCGGGTCTTGCCCTGGCACGAGGATCTTCACAACGTCATGGACCTGGGCCTGGTGTACTGGGCGTAGAAAGGAGCACGCGGGTGCCGACAGGAAGTCTGAACATCGTCCTCCACACGCACCTCCCGTACTGCCGGCTGGCTGGCCGTTGGCCGCACGGCGAGGAATGGTTCCACGAGGCGATGCTGGAGTGTTACCTGCCGCTCATCCGGGCCTTCCGGCGGTTGGCCGGGGAAATCGATGGGTCGCTGGGAATCACCATGAACGTGACGCCCATTCTCGCGGAGCAGATGGGCGATCCGCTGATGCGGACGCACTTCCGGGAGTACCTCGCGCACCGAATTGAGCGGGCTGAGAGCGATGTGGAACGTTTCCGGCCAGAGGGCGGCCAACTCTTGGCCACTGCGGAGTTCCACCTGGGGCGCTACCAGGCTATCCACGAGTTCTACGAGACCGAGCTACGGGCCGATGTCCTCGGTGCACTGGCACAACTCGAGGCGAGCGGGCACATCGAAATCGCCACCTCGGCGGCAACGCACGGCTACCTCCCGCTGCTCGACAATGAGTCGGCGGTGCGGTTCCAGGTGCAGACGGGCGTGCATTCGCACATCCGGAACTTCGGCCGCCGCCCCCGATCGTTCTGGTTGCCGGAGTGCGCATACGAGCCCGGGCTGGAGCGATACCTTGAGGAGGCGGGCATCAAGGTGTTCTTCGTGGAGACTCACCTGGTGACCGGCGGCCACGCGCGGGGCAAAGCCCTCGGCGGCGTGCACGGCCCCTACCCGGAGATGGAGCACGAGCTGTCGATCGAGGAGACGGCAGAGGTGCCAGCGACCTACGGGACGACATTCAAGCCGTACCACGTGGGGCAATCGGCGGTGAGTGTGCTCGCCCGCAACGAGCGGAGCGGGATGCAAGTGTGGTCGGCCGCGCACGGCTACCCGGGCGACCCGGCGTACCGGGAATTCCACAAGAAGGACTCGGAGGGCGGCCTCCACTACTGGCGTGTGACAGGACCGCGCGTCGACCTCGGCGACAAGGACGTGTACGACCCGCCGGCGGCGTCGAACAGGGCCCAGGAGCACGCACAGCACTTTTGCGGCGTGGTGAAGTCGGAACTCGAGGCCTACCGATCCGGTTCGGGAGAGGCGGGCATCGTGATGGCCTCCTATGACACCGAGCTCTACGGCCACTGGTGGCTCGAAGGTGTCGAGTGGCTCGAGGGAGTGATCCGCGACGCAGCAGCGGACCCGGAGATCGAGCTTGTGACCTCGGGTGACTACGTGACGAGGGCTCCGGTGCGGGAAGCGATTACGCTACCGGAGGGATCGTGGGGGAATGGCGGTGACCACCGCACATGGCAGAACCACGAGACCGAGTGGACGTGGCCCGAACTCCACCAGCGTCAGCGCCGGGCGGAAGTCCTGTTGCGCACGGACACCGACGCGACTCGTCAGCTTGCGCGCGAACTTCTGCTCTTGCAGTCGTCCGACTGGCAATTCCTGATGACGACAGGCCAGGCGCACGACTATGCAATCGAGCGCTTCCGTTCACACATGGAGCGATTCGACAAGTTGGCGAACGCGATTGAGAGAAGTGCCCCGGGTCTCGATGCATTGGTGAGCGAACTGCTGGAGCTGGACAACCCGTTCCCGGCGATCGAGCCGATGCTCTACCGGCCGATCCCCGGCTTCGTCCCGTTGCGACCGTAACCGCCGGCCGGGTTCGGCCCGGTGGGATGATTCAACGGAATAGTGCGGACGCCGCAGGGCGGTGCGGCGCGATACGTGTCGCTATACCATCTCCTTAGGGAGGACCGCGGTGAGGATCATGTTCTGCTCGGCCGAAGTCGACCCCTTTTCGAAGGTGGGTGGATTGGCAGATGTCGCCGCATCACTGCCGCCCCGGCTTCTCGAGCTCGGGCATGATGTACGGGTGGTGACTCCCTGTCATAAGGCGTCGCTGCCGGCTCACCGGGACGCAGCCCAACGGCGGGAGCTCATCGTCCCGCTCCCGGGGCGGGACCGGAAAGTGGAGATCGCGACGGCGGAGGGGGTCGGCGGGGTCCCGGTGGAGCTGCTACTCGACGACCACTACTTCGGGCGCGAAAGGGTGTATAGCGAAGCCGACGACCTGCTTCGCTACCAATTTTTCTCCCGCACCATCGTCCAGATGCTCACGCAGGAGGATTGGACGCCGGACATCGTGCACCTGAACGACTGGCACACAGCGCCGTTGGCTTTCGCGCTGAGAAACCTGGCGTGGGATAACCCGGTGCTCCGGGGGGTGGCATCGGTATTCACCATCCACAACTTGCGCTACCGCGGACCGGACGAACTGAACGACTTTCTCTCGCAGGCGATCTACTACGCCGACCGGATCACGACCGTGAGCCCGACGTACGCCCG
>JALOAP010000001.1 GCA_023228745.1 Dehalococcoidia bacterium
CGCAAACGACGTGGTCGTGCCCGAATACGAGGGCGGCCTCGAGATCATGCGCCAGACGCTCGTGCTGCTCGGCTTCGACTCCGACGAAACGCTCCACCTCGTCCAGGCCGTCCGCGACATCCAGTACGGCGACCGGTAGCCGGGGATCGGTAGTCGGTCACCGGCTACGGTCTCCCCGCGCGGTTCAGGCTTTCGGCGGCGGCGAGTGCGGGTTCGCGCTGGCGGCGAAGGTCGATCTGATCCATGTGCGGCTGCACGTTGCTCGGGTACTTGCCGGTGAAGCAGGCGTTGCAGAGCTCGTTCTCCGGCTGCCCGATGGCCGCCACGAGCCCGTCGAGGCTGAGGTAGCCGAGGCTGTCGGCGCCGATGTGCTCGCCGATCTCCTCGACGCTCTTGTTCGCGGCGATGAGCTCCGACTTCGTGGCCATGTCTACCCCGAAGAAGCACGGCGAGACAATAGGCGGCGCCGTGATGCGCATGTGCACTTCGGTGGCGCCGGCACGCCGCAGCAGGCCGATCACGCGCGGCGTCGTTGTACCCCGCACAATGCTGTCGTCCACAACGATCACGCGTTTGCCGCGCACAACGTCGGAGAGGACGTTGAACTTCAGGCTCACGCCTGCTTCGCGGATGCGCTGGTCGGGCTGGATGAAGGTGCGCCCAACGTAGCGGTTCTTCACGAAGCCTTCGCGGTAGGGGATCCCGGCAGCACGGGCGTAGCCGATGGCGGCGGGCGTTGCTGAGTCGGGCACACCGATGACGATGTCGCCATCGACGCCGTGCTCGCGTGCGAGCTGTGCGCCCATCTCTTCGCGCACGGGGTAAAGCAAACGCCCTGACAGGCGGCTGTCGGGGCGTGCGAAGTAGATGTATTCGAAGGTGCAGGCTGCGTGCACGGGAGCTGGCGCAACGGGTGAGAAATGGCGAAGCCCATCGGCGTCCACCTGGATAACCTCGCCCGGGCGCACTTCGCGCTCCATAGCGACGCCAAGGTGTTCGAGCGCACACGACTCGGATGCGATGACCCAGCCGTTGCCCATGCGGCCGATGCAGAGTGGCCGCACGCCGAGCGGGTCGCGCACGCCGAAGAGGTGGTCCTTCGTCATGATCACGAGGCTGTAGGCCCCTTCGCAGCGGCGCATGACGTAGTGGAAGCGCTCCTCCCATGTCGCGCCGGGAGCGCGCGCCAACAGGTGCGCGATGATCTCGGAGTCGGCGTTGGACTGGAATTCGACGCCCTGTGCTTCGAGGTCTTCGCGCAGGACAGCAGCGTTCGTCAGGTTGCCATTGTGCGCGAGGGCGATCTCGTCGCCCGTTTCACGGTCGTTGACGACGATCGGCTGGGCGTTGCAGGCGAGCGAGCCGCCGGCGGTGCTGTAGCGCGTGTGGCCGATGGCGATGTCCCCGCGCAGAAAGGCGAGGTCTTCTTCGTCGAATACCTGGGAGACGAGGCCCATGCCCGTGCGGAGGGTGAAGTTGCCTGAGCCGTCGTTGGTCGCAATCCCGGCGCTTTCCTGGCCGCGATGCTGAAGTGCGTAGAGACCGTAGAAGGTGAGTCGAGCTACATCTTCGCCGGGTCCGAAGACCCCGAAGACGCCACAAGCTTCGCGGGGGTTGTCCGAATCGGGAATCACAGCGGCGGGCGGGCCTCCCTGGCTGGGTGGGCGAGCGGGACAGTTCAAGTATATGGCGCGCGCCGAGCCCGGGGCAAAGAAGGCGAAAGAAGGGGAAACGAGGTATGAAGCATGAGGCATGAGGCGTGAGCCCTGCGCCGGTTCCGCGTGCTTCGCGAAGCGCGGTGCGTCAGCGCAGGGCTCACGCCTTTCGCTTTCGCCTTTCACCTACCCCGGGTACGGCCTCCCGCCCGGGCAGTAGCCGGTGCTCAGGACGCTGGCGGTCGTCCAGGCGCTCCAGTTCGCGCCGCCGCCGGAGATGCGGACTGCGGCGGCGACGTTGCCGGCAGGGTCGTAGGTGGAGTCGGGGTGCCAGCGCGGGTGGATCTGGAAGTAGCCGCGCTCACCCTCTGCGCCGGTGGTGTTCGGGTTCCAGTTGCTTTCGCAGTAGGAAATCATGCAGCCGGCTTGCCCAAGCGCGGACGAGATGACTTCCGGACAGCTACTGGATGTCGCGTAGACCTGGGGAGGAGGTGGTGGGGGAGGGGGAGCAGTGCGGGCAGGCTGCGGAGGTGGCGGAGGAGGCGGAGGAGGAGGTGGTGTGGGTGTCGGAGTGGGTGCAGCGGTCGGCAGGCCATAGGCCGCCACCACGGCGGGCGGGCTCGAATCTCCGCCCGCGCCGAAGACGAAGACGGGCTGGGGCGTCGGAGTGGCGTAGTCGATGGCGACGGTGGCGCCGGTGCCGGGGTCGGTTCCGCACGCCGCGAGCGAGGGGACGAGCAGTGCGCTGCCGACAAGCCAAGCAGCGGCCCGGCCCTGGTATTTCAGTGCCTTTTTCATGGTTACCTCAGGACGATTTGGGGTGGTGTTTCGGGCGGCCCGGACAGGAAAGCCGAGCCTCTCTTGCTCCTCTAGCTCTTGCGAGTATCCGCATCTCCGATTGGCACCGTAATACCGTTTCCCCTAAGGAATAGTGCGAAATGCTGCATTTAGCGCTTTCGAAACTGTTCCTACATATGTGTTGCGGTCCCGGACGAGTTGCCAGTTGCCAGTTGCCAGTCGCCAGTCGTCAGTCGCCAGCTGCCAGCGGGAGAGCTACCGGTCGCCTGGGCTTGACGCGGGCTCTGATAGCTGGCGACTGGCCGCTGGCCCGCTACCCCTTGCCCATCATCGCTGTGTGGATGCCGGTGACCTTTTCCGGGGGGAGGTGGCTGACGTCCGCCGCCTTGAGCAGCGAGAACTTGCCCTGTTCGAACGCGAGCGAGGTGATCGACGTGTTCGCCATGGGCACGGGTACCACGCGGTCGTCGCCCAGCGCTTCGCCGATGGCGACGCCGATCGCGATGTAGTGCGATACGGCGACAACGTCGCGGCCGGCATCGTGAGCCTCTGCTGCGAGCTCTCGGAGGCAGGCGACCACCTGCTCGCGCCATGCACGGAGGGTGTCGGGCTGGTCCGGCCAGCGGCCCGCCATGAACGGACCGATCATCGCGCGGCGCTGCTCGACAGGCATCGAGGCGTCGAACACCTCGGCGACTTCGGCGCGCACGACGGTGTCGCAGGCGAGCGCTTCGGCGATGGGCACGCTGGTTTCGCGTGTGCGGCGGAGCGGCGATGTAATCACGCGCTGGACGTTCACCGCCTGGAGGAAGTCTGCCGCGTGGCGGGCCTGTTCGTGGCCGAGGGGATCGAGCCCCGGGTCGAGATCGTCGACGCCCGCAGCGGCCAAACCGTGCCGGACGAGGTAGAGGGTCATGTTGCATTGTCCTGGGTGGGTGGTGCCCCAAGCCTACGGGGCCAGCGTGACCGACGGAAGCTCACCCTGCACCCTGCTGGCTGCGCTCGGGGAAGATCGCGAACGTCCCGAGTGCCTTCGCAACGAGTCGCTCGCCGTTGCGCAGCTCCGATTCGAGCACGGCAATGCGGCGGCCCTTGCTGATAAGCCTCGTCTCACAGTCCACCACGCCTTCCACCACCGGCGCGATGTAGACCATCTTGATTTCGACGGTCGCGCACGACTCGCTCTCATCAAGGCGGCTGTAGACGGCCGAGCCCATGCCCTGGTCGGCGAGGGCGTAGAGTGCCGCGCCGTGCAGGACACCGTGCGGGTTGAGGACCTCCGGGCGAACGGTCAGCCGGCAGCGGCTGAAGCCTGTGGCGCGCTCGTACATGTCGATGCCGAGCAAGGGGCCGAGGCCACGGTCCACGCCTGGTGTCTTCGCCATGCGACCCTCCGGGGATTGCGGGTGTGAAATGTAGCAGCCCGGGTGCCCCGTGGCTCGCAAAAGCGATCAGGCCACGCGTTCGGGCTCCCGGGCCGGTTCCTCGCGCTCTTCGCGCGGGCCTTCGATCGCGGCGAGTGCGCACTTCGTATGTTCGAACACGTTGTCGCGCCCGAGCTTGTCGATCAGCCCAAAGCGTTCGAGCACCGGGTAGATGTCCACCTGGATGGCGGTCAGTACGATACGGCTGCCGTGCTGCCGGCGCTGTTCGATGATCGCTTCCAGTGTCAGCAGGCCCGACGTGTCGATGTGGTGGACGTCCTTCATTCGCAGGATGAGCGGGCGCTGTGTGGCGGCATCGCTGATTTCGCTTTCGAACGCGGCGCTGCTGTGGAACGAAATCAGCCCCCGGGCCGAGTAGACCGCTACGTCGGGCCGGCCCTGGATGAGCGATGCGAGCTCTGGTGAAACCCGCGGGACACGGCCGGCTTCGTCGGGCCGCAGTTCCTCCGTCGCGGGCACCTGCACCAGCCGCCGGATGAGCAGAATCGCGGAGACGAGTACGCCGAATCCCACCGCGTAGGAAAGGTCGAAGAAGAGCGTGATGCCCATCGTCGAGGTCAGGACGAGCAGGTCCTCGCGCGGGGCCGTGCGCAGCAGCCGCACGATCTCCGGTGCGTCGGCGATGTTCCAGGCGACGACGAGCAGGATGGCGGCGAGCGTTGTCAGCGGGATACTCCCGGCGAGCCCGCCGAGCGCGAGGGTCGCCACCAGCACGGTCAACGCATGGAAGACGCCTGTGAGGCGGGAGGTGGCGCCACTTCGCACGCCCGCACCGGTGCGGGCGATCGCTGCCGTGGCGGGGATGCCACCCATGATCGGCGACACGAGGTTCGCGAGCCCCTGCCCGAAGAGTTCCTTGTTCGGGTTGTGGCGGACCTTTGCCCCGGCCATGCCGTCCGCCACCACGGCGCTGAGCAACGACTCGACCGACCCCAGCACCGCGATCGAGACCGCGACGGGCAGCAGGTCGAAGGCGATGGAAGCGTCGAAGATGTTGAACGTGGGCTTCGGGAGGCCGCTGGGGAGTGCGCCGTAGCGGCTCGCGAGCGTCGGTGTGGGGACATCGAACGCCCAGACCAGCAGAGTCACGATGACGACGGCGGCCAGCGGTGCGGGGATGCGCCGCAATGCATGGACCTTCGCCCAGCCGATGAGGATGGCGAGCGAGAGCAGCCCCACGGCCGGAGTTGTGAAGCCGACCGTGTGAAGCTGGCTCAGGGTGTTGTAGGTCTTCTGATGGAAGTGCTCGAGGTCCGGGTTCGTCCCGGTGACGTCGAGAAAGTTGTTGAGCTGTCCGAAGGCGATGGAGAGCGCAATGCCGGCGGTGAACCCGACGATGACCAGCCCGGGCATGTAGCGAATGAGGCGCCCGAAGCGCAGCAAGCTCATGACGATGAGCAATATGCCGGCGAGGATGCCGACGGTCGTCAGCGCTTCCGGGCCGTAGCGGAGCACGGTCGCGCTGAGGATGGGTATCAGTGCCGCTGTGGGCCCGGTGATGTTGAATTCGGAGCCACCGAAGATCGAAGCCACGCCGCCCGCGAACACCGCCGTGTAGAGCCCCGCAATCGGCGGGGCCCCAACGGCAACGGCCAGGGCAATGGACAGCGGCAGGGCGATGATGCCGACCACGAGGCCGGCGATCGCGTTGCGCCGCACTTCCTCCAGTGACATGGAGGACCACGCCGCGCGCGGAGGCGCGAGGAAACGAGTCATGTATGTGTTCACCAGGTAGGGGTTGCGTCCTTAGTCCGGGGTGGCGAGGCGGCCGTCGCCTACAAGCGACCCGGGACTACGCTTCATTTGTATCTTGGAATATAATAATCTATTGTGCAAGCTCCTCGGCCACCGGGTACCATGGGAGGTGCCATGACGCTCCAGGACTTCAAAGCCGACCTCTTCCGCTCGCTCGGCAATCCCATCCGCATCCGCATCCTCGAGGTGCTCCGTGCGGCCGGGAGCCTGACCGTGGGGGAGATCCAGCAGCGTGTTGGCGCCGAGCAGTCGAACGTCTCCCAGCACCTGACCGTGCTGCGCACCCGTGGCCTCGTCGAGACCCGGCGCGAGGGCACGAGCATCTGGTACCGCGTGAGCCAGCCGGCTGTCTTCGAACTGCTGGACGTGGCGCGCCACATCTTCGACGCCCAGCTCGCCGCCCAATCGCGCCTCGCCAACTCCGCGCATTGATCTGACGGTCGCCAGCGGCTGGCGGCTGCTAAAGTACGCCACCGGGTTTCGCCCGGCGGAGCGTCTGCATGGCATTCCTGCAATTCCCGGAGGGCTTTCAGTGGGGCGCCGCGACCGCCGCCTACCAGGTTGAAGGCGCCTACAACGAAGACGACCGCGGCCTTTCGATCTGGGACACCTTCAGCCACCAGCCGGGCATGGTTGAGCGCGGCGAAACCGGCGACGTCGCCTGTGACCATTACCATCGCTTCCGCGACGACATCGAGCTGATGGCCCACCTCGGGCTGGGGACCTACCGCTTCTCCGTATCGTGGTCCCGCGTACAGCCCTTCGGCTACGGTGCAGTGAACGAAAAGGGGCTCGCCTTCTACGATCGGCTGGTAGATGGCCTGATCGAGAAGGGCATCCAGCCCGCGGTCACGCTCTACCACTGGGACCTGCCACAGGGGCTCCAGGACCTCGGTGGCTGGGCGAACCGCGACACGGCCGAGCGCTTCGCCGAATACGCCGCCCTGGTCTACGACCGCCTCGGCGACCGCGTGACCCGCTGGATCACCCTGAACGAGCCGATCGTGTTCACGCTCATGGGCCACCTCACAGGGCGTATGGCGCCAGGCATCCGCGACATCGGCATCACCGCCAGGAGCATCCACCACGCGCTCCTCGCGCACGGCCGCGCCGTCGCGGCATTCCGTGCCAGCGGCCGCACGGGCGAAATCGGCATTACGAACGCGAACACCAGCTACGAACCCGCCGATGACCGCCCGGAGACACAGCAGGCGGTCGAACTGGCCCGGGACTTCGATAGCCGCCTCTTCCATGGCCCGGTGTTCGGCCGCGGCTACCCGGAGTCAGTGCTGCGTTACTACGAAGCGAAAGACGCGCCCTTCCCGATCGAGGCCGGCGACCTCGAGGCGATCGCTGCGCCAACCGATTTCCTCGGGCTGAACCTCTATTCCCGCGCTCGGATCGAGCCAGCGCCCGACCGCGGTGTCGGCTACCGGAACGCGGCGCCAACGCTGCCGCTCCTGCCGATGGGCTACGAAGCGGCGCCACACGCGCTCGGCGACTTCGTCCGCTGGGTCTCGAAGGAGTACGGCAACCCGCGCATCTACATCACCGAGAACGGCGTCTGCGACAACGCGGAGCCAGGCCCCGATGGCAGGATCGACGACCATGTGCGCGTCGACCTGCTCGGGCAGTTCCTCGCGGGCCTCCATGGCGCGATCCAAAAGGGGGCCGACGTCCGCGCGTACTACCAGTGGTCACTCATGGACAACTTCGAGTGGGCGTATGGCTACCGCATGCGCTTCGGCATGGTCCACACCGACTTCGCAACGTTGGAGCGGACGCCGAAGCGCAGCGCCGCGTGGTACAGCGAGGTCATCCGCCGTAACGGCGTCGAGGTGTGAGGGAGACCCCAGATCCCCGGCTCAGAAAGCTCCTCTCCTGCTATAGCTGGCGAGGGGTTTGGGGTGATGGCTGAGGCGCGCTACGACTCGGCGAGCGTGAGCGAACTTCGCATGGCGGAGAAGCGCGCCAGCACCAGCGGCGCCTCGCAGGCAATGACCACGGCCACGCCCGCACCGCCAATCGCGGCGAGCGTCACGCGCGCCCCCGCGACCTCTGTCCCCACGCCCGTGAGCAGCAGCGGCAGCACCAGCAACGATTCGGTCAGCAGCTCGGCGCCGGCGAAGACGCGCGCCTGCTGACCCTGCGGCGCCGTGCCGGTGAGCGCCACGCGCGAGGCGACGACCGCGAGGCTGAGCGACAGCCCGAGCAGGAAGGCCGCGGGCAGCGCGACAATGTAGGTCGTGTT
This sequence comes from Dehalococcoidia bacterium, assembly GCA_023228745.1. Taxonomy (GTDB): domain Bacteria; phylum Chloroflexota; class Dehalococcoidia; order Tepidiformales; family Tepidiformaceae; genus JALOAP01. Next base: position 7,905 of record JALOAP010000001.1, read on the forward strand.
CATCGACGCTTCGAGTTCGACGATGGGCCGGACGCCGCTCAGTTCGATGACGGCACGCACGCCGTAGTCGAACACGGCGAAGGCGAAGAGCGCGACGAGCATCCCGGCGAGCGAGCGCCGCATGAGCGCGGCGGCGCTGTGGGTGCTCATCTTCTTCAGCCCGGCCCCGAGCCCGAGGATGGCGCCCGCAGCACCGGGCACCACCAGGAAGGCGAGCCCTTCGCTGCCGATGCCGAGGTCGTGGCTCAGGTAGAACGGCAGGGCCACGATGACGCCGCGCGCGACGGCCGTCTTCACGCCCAGCGTGGTGACCGCGATGCGCGCGTGCGGGTGGCGAAGGAAGAAGCGGCAGGTCGAGGCGAAGCAAAAGGGGTCGCGCCGCCCCACGCCGCCGATCGCGCCGAGCCGCCGCGCCAGTTCGAACGAAAGCACGGTGACCACGAGCAGCGCGCCCGCCGTCACGATCATCATCAGTTCGGTGCCGCCCAGGAAGTAGAGGGCGGGGGCGAGCACCAGGACGCCCACACCCTGGCCGCCGTACTGCAGCGCGAGTACCAGTGAGTGCGCCCGGGAGACGGATTGCCGCTGGAGCACCGAGACGAGGGCCATCTCGGCGGGGGCGAACACCTGTGAGCCGACACCGAAGAGCAGCGCCACAAGCGCGGCCGTCGTGCCGTCTCGCAGGATCCCGATGCCCACGACAACGGGGAGCAGGCGCAGCACGGCCCCGAGCGCATAGCCGCGCGCGGGACCAATGCGGTCGGCGAGGGCGCCGCCAGCGAAGCCGAGCACCAGCCCGGGCGCCAGCGACGCAAGGAAGAGCCCGCTGATCCCGATGGCAGCGGAGGACTGCGTCCCGGCGGCGACGAAGAGCGCCGCGAGCAGGAGGTTCTGTGCCACCTGCGCGGTGAACTTCGATACGTAGTAGATCCCGGTGTTTACCCGGGTTTGTGTTTCCTCATCAACCACCACCGCCTCCTTCACCCTTAGTGACGGCGAGCCCGGCGCATCTCATGAGCCCCACCGCAGATATGTCACCAAACCGCCGCCCCCGGTGTTCCGGAATCAAACGTCATGTCCGCCCGCGCATTGCTCTGATCGCAGACTAGGGCCTGCTGTGTTTCGGTCTCGATAAGCGGAAAGCCCGGCTTTCCGAAAGCCGCATGGAGGGCATTCGGGCATCATTCCGCACTCGCCGCGGCGGCGGGAACGGGCAGTGCGCCCCCGGCTGTTTCGCGGCGGAGTTCGCCGCGCGGCTTCGGTTCGAACACGCCACGCGAGTGGGGCTTGCCGGTGAGCCCGGGCGCCGTCTCGATGGCGATGACCAGGGCGAAGAACACCCAGAGGAAGGGGTCGTCCAGCAACCGTCCCTCTGACTGGCTGCTAAACAGGATCCCAAGCAGCGCGGCCCCCAGCCAGCCAACGAAGAGCCGGTTGTAGACCCGGCCGGTGGCGAAATAGGCGCGGACCATCGTTGCGCCAATGCGAAGGCTGACGAAGAGGAGCGCTGCTGCTCCGACGATACCGAGTTCCGCCAGCACCGAGATCGCCGAGGTGTGCGACAGGGTGGTGCGAGCCCACCAGGGAAGGTAATCCAGGTAGCCCACGATCAGCGTCTCCTGGAAGTTGCCGGTGCCCCACCCGATGAGCGGGCTGTCCTTCCACATCTCCCAGCCCGCGCGGATGAGGAACTCGCGCTGGCCGATGAGGGACGCGCTGTTGGTCAACGACTTCACGCGTTCCGCGTCGGCCCCGCCCTGCATCAGCAGGAGCCCCACTCCCAGCACGAGTGCGCCCAGGGCGCCGAGCGTAAGCCTCGCCTTCGTGTAGCGCGCGATGGGTGCGGTCATCACCACGACGAAGCCCACGAGCAGCAGCATCACCCAGCCCGAGCGCGAGCCCGTCGCGAGGACGGCGATCGACCCCACGGCAAGCGTCGGCGCCGCGAGGTAGAGCGTCTGTCGTCGTGGCCCGGTCGCCAGCACCAGCCCGGCGGCGAGGCCGATGGCGATGACGAGGAAGCGCGCCAGCATGTTCGGGTCGGAGAAGGTTGCATTCGACCGGTAGACCCCGCCGGAGAAGAGCATGTCGCGCCAGGTGAACACGCCGAGGAGGCGCTGGCTCACGGCAAGTAGGGCAAGCAGGACTGCGGCCAGCAGGAAGGCCCCCGCGATGCGCTCCAGGTCGCGGCGGTCCTCGACGAGCGTAGGCGCGGCGAGCACGAAGCCGATGTAGAGCGGCAGGATGAGGACGCTGTTATCCGGCCGGAGCGGGTTATCGGACCAGCCGACCCCGGCGAAGAGCAGGAAGCAGAGCAGGCCGAGGGGCAGCAGCAGCGAGGAATTCGGGATGAGCCGCCAGGGCGTATGGCGCTCGCGGACGGCGACCACCACAACCGTCGCAGCCATCGCCGCCTGCCCGGGGTTGAGCATCGAGCGCACGGCGCCGGCTGCCCCGGAAGAGCCAAGGCTATCCATGAGTTCGGTTTCGAGGAATTCGAAGGGGAGGCCCAGGATGACGCACGGGATGAGCAGCTTCGGTTCCCGAAGGATGACGACAGCGCCCAGCAGCACGGCCTGCGCTGCGATAAGGAGGGCGATTTCCAGCATGCGGGAGGGTTAAGCCTCGTGAATCAGTTCACATTGACCGGTTTCCGGCCCATCCATACCATACGGCCCAATGTCCCCGCGTACCAACGGCTTCGAGCGAGACCTTAACCTCGTCCGGCGCCGGGCCTGGCTCTTCATCCCCTTCTTTGTCCTCGGCCTTCTTGCCGCATTCGCGGCGGGCACCGTCGCGGGTGATTCGACGGCGGTTGCGACCATGCAACTCGACACCATGGTCCACGACATGGTGCCCGGCGGCGACCGCGGCCTGCGCATTTTCGAAGCCCAGGCGATGACCACCGATGACCGCTTCAAGGCGGCTGTCCGCGAAGAGATCGGCGACCCGAACTTCGACATCGCGCGCTTCGTTGTGGTCCTGCGGCCCGTCTCCATCGCCGAGGGTGTTTCGCGCGGCACGCTGACGGTCTCCATCGCGGACAGCGATAAGGCCACCGCCGGCCGCTATCGCGATGCGTGGGTGTCCGTTTTCGAACACCACTACACGGCCCTCGACGGCCTCTTCCGCACGCGCTTCATCGAGAGCAAGCAGGACGTCGCCGACCTCGCCGAGCAGCGCTATACAGAAACGTTCGCAGCGATCCAGGGGCAGCACCCCGAGTTGCCGCTCGATGAACTGGTGCGGTCGCCCGACCAGCGCGGCTTCACGCTCGTCGAAGAGCTCAGCCGCCAGGAAGGGCAGCTCTTGCGGCAACTGGCCGAGGTCGAGGGCGCGCTCGCAAGCGGGAACGTAACGGGTGCCCTCGCGTCGGCGGTGCTTGGGACGCCCATCGCCGATGGCCAGGCACAGGCAGCGCTCGAAGGGCGCCGCGCGTCGCTCGAAGCCGCGATCGGCACCGTGCGCGAACAGCGCGCCGCCTACTCCGACGCGAGCCTCGACCCCGAGTTGCGGACCGCGATCGACGACCTGCGTTCGCTGGCGGACCTCCGGCTCGAAAGCGCGACGCGCCTGAACAACGCCCGCGTGGTCATCACCTCCGCCCAGAGCGACGTCGAGACGACCTACACCTTTTCCGGCGGTGTCGCGGGTTCCATGGCCGGGCGGGTCGCGATTGTGGTCGCCATCACGGTTGTCTTCGGGGTCATCGCCATCTACGCGCTCGAATGGCTGTCGCAGGTGCGGACTGGCGTGGAAGAGCGCGAAACGGCCTGAGCGAGCAGGGCGCCATGCGCATCGCCGAGATCAACGATGTGGCCAACGTGGCTTCCGAGCTGGGCCGCGCGCTCGAAGCACGTGGCCACGATGTGACGCTGATCCAGCCGCGTGCCTTCGGGGCGAAGCTCCCATGGATGGTGAAGCCACTGGCGGCCCCCGCGCGCCTCGTCGACTGGGCGGGAATCATCCGTCACGTTCGCGCCGGCAACTTCGACGCCGTGCACATCCACTACGCGTCGACGGGCGTGCTGGGTGAACTTGGCCACTTCCCCTATGTGCTCCACTGCCACGGGACCGATGTACGCTCGATGACGCCGTTCACCCGCCCGCTTGTGACATGGGTGCTGCGGAACGCGGAGCACGTCTACTACGCCACGCCCGACATCCAGAAGAATGTCATCCCGTACCGGCCTGACGCCGAATTCCTGCCGAATCCGATTGATGCCGAGATGTTCCGGCCGCTTACGCCGGCGCGCGACCAGCGCGATGTCTTCATCGCCTGTTGGCTGACCGGCATCAAGGGTGCGCCGAATATCCTCGATGCCTGCCGGCGGCTGGCGGCCGAGCGCCCGGACATTCGCATCACCGGTATCGCCAGCGGCCCCTACGACGAGCGCTTCAGCGCACTCCCGAACGTGACGCTGCTGGCGCGGCAGCCGCGGGCGAAGTTGCCGGACATCATCGCCCGGCACGGCGTGGTCATCGGCCAGAGTCACCTGGGTATCGCGGGGATGCTGGAGCTGGAGGCGATGGCCTGTGGCCGCCCTGTCGTCACCTCCTTCGCCTACAACGATGTCTACCCGGAGCCGAGCCCGATGGTGCTCGCGGCTGACGGCGAGGAGATCGCCGCGGAGGTCATCCGCCTGGTGGACGACGCCGACGCCCGGCAGGCCATCGGCGACGCGAGCCGCGCCTGGGTGCAGCGCCACCACGACCCCCAGGTCGTCGCCACCCGCCTGGAGGCGACACTGCGCGAAGTCGCCGGCCGGTAGGGAGATCAGGCCGTGAGCTGTTCCAGCACGTGCCGCGCTGTCTGCCGGACTTCGACCCACTCCGGTGCGTTCTGCAACGCCTCGCGAGTCCAGAGGTCGTCCCGAGGCGGCATTGCACCGAGTTTGGCGTCGAGGGCACGGAGCGCGACCATCGCGCTCTCGCTTAACTTTCCCGATTCCAGCAGCGAATGCGACGCGCTGAAAGCATCGTCGAACTCCAGCGCGAGTTCGTCCGCGCATTCGGTGGTGTCGAGATCCTCAAGGTAGGCGAGTTGGGTGCCAGGCTCGGCTGCGAGGTGGGACACAGCAACGCGAAGCATCCCGAGGAGATTGTCCAGGGCAGCCTGATCGGTGAGTTGCACCATCATCGGATCGTACCAGACTTGCCATCGCGTGGGCTGGATAGCCTCCAATACGGCCTCGCTCCGTGATGCCCACCGCCGGGGTGCCACCTGATGAGGCGCCCGGTTTCGCTTCCATCCGCCCGATACTCCCGCAGCACCCATCCCTGTCCCGCGCGGCTGCCTCGCCTCAGGCGTTCGACGCTCCACGCCGCCGGGTACCGAAGCTCGGATACCACTTCTTCCGGTGTCTTGCCTGCAAGCCAGTGAGGGTCATCGAACAGCTTTTCGATGTCCACCTCACGCCACGCCCGCCTCGTACGCTTCCTGCAGCGCGGCAACCGTCGTATCGATCGGGCCGAAGGCGAAACGGCCGCTATCGTTCGTGCGGCCGAGCCGCGTGACCGGCACCCCGATTTCCTGCGCGAGGTCCCGCAGCCGGGCGGTGCCACCAGCCTGGCGGAACTCGTCGCCGCGGACGCTGACCACGATTCGGCCCTGTGCCTCGCCGAAGAGTGCGGCGTCCAGCCGGCCCGTGACCTCCGTCTCCGCTTCGAAGCCACAATCGCCGAGAATCGCGGATTCAGCGAGCGTCACCGCGAGCCCGCCGTCCGAGCAGTCGTGCGCCGAGAGCAGCAGGCCCTCGTCGTTCAGCCGCAGGACAAGCTGCTGCAGGCGGTGCTCCGCCTGCAGGTCGACCTCCGGCATACCAGCCACCTTGCCGTGCTCCGCCTCCAGGTATTCGCTCCCGGAAAGCGCGCTCGCGGGCTGTTCGACCGCTGCGCCAAGGAGCCATACGTCGCTATTCGCGCGCTGGAAGCCGGACTGGAGGTGCCGCGAAACGTCTTCGAGCAGCCCCAGCATGCCGATCACCGGGGTTGGGTAGATGGGCCGCTCGTCCGTCTCGTTGTAAAGGCTCACGTTGCCGCTGACGACCGGCGTGCTGAATACCGAGCACGCTTCGGAGATGCCGTGCACCGCCTGCGAAAGCTGCCAGTAGACGTCCGGCTTCTCCGGGTTGCCGAAGTTCAGACAGTCGGTGATGGCGACCGGCACGGCTCCTGTGCAGACGATGTTCCGGGCCGCCTCCGCGACGGCGATCGCAGAGCCGTTGTAGGGCGAGAGGTAGCAGAGACGGCCGTTGCAGTCGGTCGTGATGGCGATGCCCCGGTTCGTGCCATCGATACGGATGACGGCCGCCCCGCCTCCGGGCGCGACGACAGTGTTGCCGCGCACCATGTGGTCGTACTGGCGGAAGATGGACCGCTTGCTCGTGATGTTCGGCCGCCGCAGGAGCCGCAAGAGCGCCCCCGTCGCCTCGCCCGGCGCGAGGTCGGGCAGGCTCGCGAGGTCGAACGCGTTCAGTTCGAGGATCTCGGCAGGAGGCACGCCTTCGCGGACGTAGTAGGGCGGTTCGGTCGCGATCTCCGTGGGCACGCGGGCGACTTCGACGCCGTCGTCGTGGATCACCACTTCGTTCCCGTCGGTGACCTGGCCGATCTCTTCGCAGTGAAGCTCCCAGCGGGAGAAAAGTGCCTTCACGTCGTCCAGGTGTTCGCGCTTCGCGATGACGAGCATGCGCTCCTGGCTCTCGCTGAGCATGATCTCGTACGGCGTCATTCCAGGTTCGCGGCGTGGTACCTTCGCGAGTTCGAGGAGCGCGCCCGAGTTGCCCCTGGCGCAGCACTCGACGACAGAACTCGTGAGCCCCGCGGCGCCCAGGTCCTGCAGCCCCACGATCCAGTCGCGATGCTCGGAGGCGAGTTCGTAGCAGGCCTCCATCAGGAGCTTTTCCAGGAACGGGTTTCCCACCTGCACCGCGGGACGCATCTCCTCGAAGCGCGCCTCGGGGTCGGTGCGGCTGGCGAGGCCGCTGGCGCCGTGGATGCCGTCGCGGCCGGTGTCGGCGCCCACGAGCAGCAGGGGGTTGCCCTTGCCGCGCGCGGCCGCTGAGAGCAGCTTCTTCGTCTCGGCAAGGCCGACGCACATGGCGTTGACAAGCGGGTTGCCGGTGTAGGAATCGGCGAAGACCACTTCGCCGCCCACGTTTGGCACTCCCAGGCAGTTGCCATAAAACCCGATACCCGCCACCGCGCCTTCGAGCAGCCAGCGGTTCTGTGGGTCATCGGGCGGGCCGAAGCGCAGCGAGTCGAGGACGGCGATGGGGTAGGCGCCCATCGCGAAAATGTCACGCACGATGCCGCCCACACCGGTCGCAGCACCCTGGAAGGGCTCGATCGCCGACGGGTGGTTGTGCGATTCCACTTTCATGACGACGCAGAGGCCGTCGCCGATGTCGATCGCGCCGGCATTTTCGGCGCCGGCCTCTGTCAGGACGCGGTCGCCGCCGGTGGGAAAGAGGCGCAGCAGCGGTTTGCTGTTCTTGTAGCCGCAGTGTTCGCTCCAAAGGGAGCCAAACATACCGAGCTCGACCTCGTTCGGCTCACGGCCGAGCTGCTGGACGAGCAGGTCGTACTCGTCGCGGCTGAGCGCGACTGCATCGAGGGCATCCTGGTCGACGGGCATGCGGATAGCGTACTAGGGCAGGCTGCTTTGCGCCTCGCCCCGCCCATGCCGCGGGCATCCGTGCCAGCCCGCGGCGTCCGCCGGGTGCGGGAGCAGTCGAAGGCTCCTATTGGCGCAGTTCCGCCGGGAGGTTGGCGTAGTCCACGAGCGACTTTGCGATGACGGCGAGCGCACGCTGGCGGCCCTCGAACGGGTCGATCGCGACTTCCTTCTCTTCGAGCACCTTGTAGTCGAGGAAGAAGCGGGTGATCTCTCGCATGATGTGCGGCGGTGCGTCGTTGAGCTCGTTGATATGGTTCCAGGCCGGGTCGTTGGCGTGGACCGCGAGGATCTTCTCGTCGTCCTTGCCCTGGTCCTTCATATGCATCACGCCGATCGGCCGGACGACGACGATTGTGAGCGGGTGGATGGGCTCCTGCCCGAGCACCAGCACGTCGAGTGGATCGCCATCATCGCAGAACGACCGGGGGATGAAGCCGTAGTTCGCCGGGTAGTGGACAGAGCTATAGAGGACGCGGTCGAGGATGAGCAGACCGCTCTTCTTCTCGAGCTCGTACTTATTCTTGCTTCCGGCCGGGATTTCGATGACGACGGGAAGCGCTTCGTCGATGCGGGATGCATCGACCTCAATGTCGTGCCAGGGATGGGTCATGGTTCGAGGGTAGAGCGTTCCCGACTGTGGGCCAACGCATGGCTACCGGCTATGGAATCGGGGCCTACAATGGCCCTGTGGATGGCTTCGATGTGACCCCAGTGGAAGGGCTTCGATCGCCCGTCGTGATCATGGCCTTCACGGGCTGGAGCGATACCGGCACCGTGACAACCGACGTCGCCGACCGGCTCGTGCGGGCTTACAGCGCGCAGCGCTTCGCGACCGTGGACCCGGAAGACTACTACGTCTTCACCGACACGCGGCCGACCGTGCGACTCGATGTCAACGGCGTGCGCGAACTCGAATGGCCCCGGAACGAGCTGCACTACGCCCGCCTGGCGGACGCGGCCCACGACATCGTCATTGTGAGTGGCGCCGAACCGAACCTTCGCTGGCGGACATTCGCCGAGCGGCTGAGCGAAGCGGTCGCCGCCTGCCAGCCGTCGCTGGTGTGCACGCTCGTCGCCCGTCCGGCGGCCACGCCACACACGCGGCCCGTGCCCGTCACGGGCTCCTCGGCCGACCCGGCCTTGGCGGCGAAGTTCGGCCTCGGCCGGTCGCTCTACCAGGGGCCGACGGGCATCCTTGGCGTCATCCACGATGTCCTGCGCAGGAAGTACAACGCGCCCCTTATCAGCCTGGCCGCAGGTGTGCCCCACTACCTGAACACGGACGAAAACCCGCCGGCGACGCTGGCACTTCTGCGCGCGCTCGAACCGGTTATCGGCCTTCCGCCACCGCTTGGCGACCTCGAAGAGCAGGGCGTCACCTTCGTCCAGCGCGTGGAAGAGGCGTCGCAGGGCGACGAGCAGATCGCCGCCTACGTCCGCACGCTGGAAGAGCATTACGGCGAAGAGGAAGAGATCGAGGATGAAGGTGGCCCTGCCGAGCTGCCTTCGGCCGATGATATCCTGCGCGATGTCGAAGACTTCCTCCGGGGGCAAGGCGAACCGTAGCCGGCGGCCCCCGGCCGGGGGAGGACAGGATGTCCGTCCGTAACGTGCTCTGGAGACTGGCGTCACCCTACGATGCCTACGTCTCGCACGTGGCCCGGCTGAACCACGCCATCGAACGGATCCGGTACTTCACGGAGCTCGCGCTCCGCGGCGAAGCGGTGCTCCAGAGTTCGCTGCGGCTGGTGCCGAAGCAGGGCGACGCCGCCCGCCGCGCGGCCCTCTTCCGCGAGCAGGTGGCCCGCGCCGCCACGAGCATGGATGATGCCGAGTTCGAGGCGTTCCTGGCAGTGGTGGGCGGTGGCGAACCGGCGGAAGTGGAGTCGAACCGGGCGCGCTCCCTGCAGCGGATGTCCAGCACGCGCAGCGGCCTCGAGCACTACTTCGGGCAGGCGAGCCACGAGCTGCGTGTGCTGGAGGAGCGGGGCTACAACCCGCAGCGGGCAGATGTCGCCCGGCAGCTCCGTGCCAACCGCCTGCCCGCCGCGACGGTGGCCGACTACCGGCGCGTCCTGCGCGAACTCGGTGCCCGGGTCGCCCAGCACCCGGTGTAGACAAGTTCGCGTTGTCATCGGCCCGGACGACGGGGGATGTCGAGTCGGCCGATCAAGGTCGATGGTGATCCCGTGGTCAACTGCACGACAGCGGCAAGTTCTCAGGCGTAGGATGTATGCATGGCTACCGCGTTGTCATCCCGAGGCATTTTTCGGCGAGCAATCCAACGGGCTCGGCGAGTTACGGGCCGCGAACTGCCCCCGAGCGTCGTGGTGCTCGCTCCAGACGATGCCTGGATGCTTTACGATGCCGAGGCGCGTAAGCATCTTGGCATGAGCGCAGAGGAGTTCGAGCGGGCTTGGAACCGGGGGGAATTCCGGACACGGCAGGAGGAGCCACAGGTGCGGCGAGTGTTGATGATCCGCACCTCTCGACCGAAGCCCTGAGGTCACGCCGTGGCTGGTGACCATCCAGCCGAGGCGCTGGCGAACTACTTGCGACCCCTCAGCCGCGCTCTACAGTGCATCGTTCCCCGGGCCACACTCATCACCGACTGCCATGATCCCCGCGATGGCCAGGACCGCTTCGTGGCACCAGCCGGCAACGCGCCGTTGCGTGTCGCTACAGTCCGCGGTGACCGGCGGTACTTCGTGATGGTTCGACAGCGCTTCCGGTTGATCGAATGGGACGACATCGACCGGGGACCCTGGAAAGTTCTACGACCAAGTATGAGTACTCGCTCTCCCACGAGGATGAAAGCGAGATACTTAGCTTCCACTACCATCCGGGTGAACAGGCCTTCAACGAGCCTCACCTCCACCTGCGGTCGGGGGCGGGCCAGCTTGGCCCCGAGCTGCAGCGGGCGCACATTCCGACTGCCCGGCTTGCTGTAGAGGACTTCATTCAGTTCCTGATCCGGGAGTATAAGGTCGAGGCTGCGCAGGACTACCGGAGGAACTTGGAGCAGTCGAAAGGCCGCTTCGTCAAGTACAAGCGATGGTAGACAGGCAGGGGCTCGGAACCTCGCGGTTGCAACGGAAAACGTGCCCCACCGGGAGTGCCGCTCGTGTACCGTTTGCGCATTACGCGCGGTGGTGGGGTGATGCGCGTCCTGCTGGCCATGGCCGTGGCGCTCCTGGCGGTGGCGTTGTCCGCTGCCTGCAGCGAGAGCGACCCGCCGCCCATGCCATCCGTGCGCGAAGCTCGGGCCGAGCGCGATGTCGTCGACGGTGAGGCGCAGCTCACGACCACGGTGACCGTCGCGTTCGACCGGGTCTTCGAGCTTGCCGAGAGCCGGGTCCCGCTGGCTTCGAAGTTCGAATTCGCCGTGCCCGGCTCCGGCCCAGGGGGCGACCAGCGGGTGCTGGTGCGGGAAGCGGAGGTGCAGCCGGGCAACGGGAGGGTGATCGTCCTCCGCGTCGATGCGCTCATCCCCGCGGAGAGCGAGCTAAAGGTCTCCAGGTCGGCCTTTCGTCGCAACGAGCCGGGCGAGTTGGTGAAGCCGGTAACGAGCGACCTGGCCGCGGAGATTACGCCGCTCGCCGCCATGGCCTTCGCCGTCACGCGGGAGGGGGTGCTCGGCGAGGCAGCGGAGTCGCCACCGCCGAGCGAGGCCGACCGTGACCCGGCAGTACAACGCGAGGCGCTCGCGGCCCACCTCGACCTTCGCGGGATGCCGCCCGACGCAACCCGGCGGGCACTCGCTCGATACGACACCATCCCGCCGGAGCTGGTCCCTTCGCCGAAGCTGCGGGCGGCGCTGGCGGGCCTCACCGGTACCTTCGCCGAGCCGGCAATCGATGACCTGTTGACCGCCGCCAACTGTACCGAAGCCCCCGTCTCGCGCATCGTCTTCGAAGCCCCGCCCGACGAACCGGACCTCTTCGCACGGGTGACATTCGAGGACACGGGTGCACGCGTGGTGTCCATCGCGCCCGCCCTCGAAAGCGAACCCTTCGAGCGGCTCATCCCGGTGCTCGCCCACGAGGCGGTGCATTGTGACCGGGAGGATGGGAAGTTCGAAGAGGTGGCGGCAACAGCGTTCGATACCTTCCTCTGGATCCAGCTACTTTCCGTCGACCCGTCGCTCGCGGAAGGGCGCACCCAACTGGCACGGGAGTTGAACATCGACGCCGTTGCGATGTTCAACAGCGGCCGGCGCTTCCCGGAGGCGCTCGGCCTGCTGCCGAGCGTGGGTGTGGTGCAGGCGCTTCCGCTGACGAGCGCGGAGCACCGCTCGTTCGCCGACCTGGTGGCCGCAGCCTACGGGAGCCTTGGGAACAATTCGCCAGATGAGCCGCTCGCCCGGCAATACGTGCAGTTGCTCGCGCAGGCGACGGGGCACCCGGAGGGGTCGCCATTCAACCTCATCTACCTGGACGAGCTGCTGAGCCGGGCAACGAGTTCCGGCTTGCTGGCTGCGCTGCTCGAGATCTACGAGCTGGCGCCGACTGGCTAGCCGCGATCTCCGCCCGTTTCCGAAAGCGTCTTTTCGATGAGGGCCAGGAGTTGGTCTGCGGCGAAGGGTTTCTGGACGAAGGTCGTGTGTGGTGTCCGGGCGGCGAACTCGGCGGGGCCCTCGGCGCTGTAGCCGCTGATGAGGAACACGGGCAGGTCCGGCCACTTCCGCGCGATGTGGCGCCGGAGTTCGATGCCGGATTCGCCGGGCATCACGATGTCGCTGATGACCAGGTCGGGGAGCTGGCTGGCCAGGATGGTGCGCGCTTCGTGGGCGTGGGAAGCCTGGAGGACGGTATAGCCCTGTGTCCGCAGGAGGCGGCTTAGCATCACCCGCACCGGGTCGTCGTCGTCAACCACCAGGATCACGCCGCGCACGGGCTTGCGCTCCTCACCTTGTTCTGTCCCGGACTCGCTGAGCCTGAGGAACGAGGCTGACGGCGCGTCGACCTGCATAAGCTTCCCCCCAAGTGGCCACTGCGGGCTCAGCGAACCATTCTCCGGGGTGCCGGGCCGACGAGTTATCGGGGTTCACCCTCATAGGAGGGGGCCACCGCCTCCTTCCCGCTCTTTCGGGAGCATAACATCCTCCGTGCCTGGTGGTTTTCTTATTGCCCGCGTAGAGACATCTCATTAGTATCGAGTCAGTCTTGGGAGGAGCTGGATGCGTTTTATTTGGACCGTTGTCTCTGCGGCGATCCTCCTGTTGCTCGCCTACCTGTTCCTTGCCTGGATGGTCGACGGCTACTTCGGTGGCAATATCGCTCCTTCGTGGCTCGAGCCAGATTCGTGGGACGCACCCGATAGTTGGTCGGAATGGCGCGACATCGTCATCGTGATTGGCGGTATATTCGCCGCCCTTGCGTTCCTGCTGCTGTGCGTGCTGATCGCCGCCCTGGTGTTCCTGGTGTTCACGGCGCGGCGCATGCTCAAAGAAAACGTCGCCCCGGCAGTCGATTCGCTCAAGGATTCGCTGGACAATGTTCGTGGCACCACGGAGTTCGCTGGCGAGACGGTCGTCTCGCCCATCATCCGGGTGTACTCGGTCGTGCGCGGTGTGCGCGCCGGTGTGGGCGCGGTGACGAACCTGCCCGGCCGTGTGCGCGGGCGCCGCGGAGGTAGGAAACGGTGAACGAGGGCCCTCGCCCCGCACCGGCGGCAGACGCCAACTCCGTCGTCGACTGGGCGCGCGCGCTGGCGCTTGGCATCCGCGACACCGCCCGTGACATGCTCGATGCCGGCCGCGATGAAGCCCGCGACGCCTACAACGAGTATTGGCGGCGCTACGACGCGAAGACGAAGCTCCGAAGCGAGCGGCGGCGCCGTCAGCGGTAGCGCCGGCCACCGCGTCTACACGTTCCCGGTGCCGGGGCGCCCGGGACTCTCTACACCGAGCAGCTTGTTCCACAGCCGGTAGTCCACTGTCTCCTTGCGTACGTACCAGTTCTCCGGGGTGGCCACCATGTCGCCGCTGGCAGTGAACTCGCGGCAATCCCCCGCAAGGTCGATGTAGGTCGCTCCCTGGGCAAGTGGCTCGCCCGTGCGCAACACCGGGATCCGGCGCAACTCGTCTTTCGCCAGGTCGCGAAGGACGCTGTGTGTGTTCCCGGTATCGCCGGGGTGGAGTGGTGATCCCGGCCCTCCGCCACCGTGAAGCTGGCCCGCGACCGCATTGGAGCCCAGGTCGTCGCGGTAGTCCGGTGCGTGTGGTGTGCGCGCCTCGCTGTGCTTATCCGCCATGTTGGTGCCCCCGTATCCCGCTGTTGGCGTGGGAATCGCTGCTGTGGCGAGCGCGGTGCTTCTCGCGGCACTGCTTGCCACGCCTCGACGTCCTTCGCACCGTTCACCGGCCGATGCTACGCGCCGCTGTGCTTCGAAGGTGGCAACTCGCCCGCGACCGAAGTTACGTCCCGCTCGCAGTGCCCGGGGTGACGCGAAGAGGCCCGGCATTTCGCCGGGCCTCGCCTGCAGGGAGATGAACGCTGCAGTGCCGTTAGGCTTCGACCTTCAGGGCGGTCGCCATGCCGAAGAAGCCGGATGGCGTCTCCGCGTGCGAGAGCACGTGGCAGTGGAAGACCCAGACGCCTTCCTCTGTACATTCGACGAGGGCGTCGTACCGGCTGCCGGGCGCCACGTCGATCGTGTCGCACTTGTACGGCTGCGGGAGCGGCCAGCCGTCCTTCGCCGTGATGAGCATGGGCATCCCATGCAGGTGCAGCGGGTGGTTCATGAAGCCCGCGTTCATGTAGCGAATGAGCAGCCGGTCGCCGAGCTTGGCCGTGAACATCTCTGTCGCTGGCCAGCTCTTGCCGTTGATCGTGAAGCCGAGCGAGGTGTCGTTTACGACAAAGATCCACTCCTTGTCGTACTGCGGCATCGTTGAGGGGTCCTCCGGGTCGATGATGAACGCCCCGAGCAGGCCGCGGTTCACCTGGTCAGCCGAGTTGTGGTGCGCGTGGTACATGTGTGTGCCCGAGTTGCGCAGCTTGAACTCGTAGGTGAAGGTTTCGCCCGGCTTGATGGGGTCCTGGGTCAGGCCGCCAACACCGTCCTGGGAGAAGGGCACGAACAGGCCGTGCCAGTGGACTGCCGTGCTCTCTGTCAGGTTGTTGGTCACGTTGATGCGGACGGTCTCACCCTGCGTCGCGCGGATGACCGGGCCGGGGATCATGTTGTTGTAGCCGCGGGCCTTCTCGATGTTGCCCGGCTCCGTCTCCCACTCGACCTCGTCGACCGTGAGGTTGAAGACCTTCACATCGCCGTCCATCGTCCATTCGAGCGGTTGGTTGCCCTTGCCCTTGGTGAGCGGCGACTCCTGGTTATCGAGAAATTGCTGGATGCCGGCAGAGTGGTCGTGGTCGATGTCCTCCCACTCCTCCTGGGAAGCGGCCGTTACTGCCGCCGCTGGCGTCTTTGTGTCCTTGTAGTCGACGTTGTTGGCGGCATCGGCGCCGTCGTCGTTACACGCTGCAGCGATAAGCCCACCCGCCATAGGGACGGCCGCGCCAACAGCGGCCGCGCGCTTGAGGAAGCCCCGGCGGGGGACGCGAACAGTCTCAAATTGTGCCATGGATGTCCGTTCCTTTGTTACAGGGTATGACGAGTGTCATATTTAGCGGTATAACACAGGACGGCCGAACGGTCGGGAAGGATGGGGCCCTAAGGTCATTTGTGTTATTTGTCACGAACACCGGTGTCATCAATATCGATGCCACATGCCCGTGACCGAGCAAAATTCCTGGACGCCGTAGGCAGCCCTGGGGCCCCGGTGGGGTGTGCTACTCGGCGTCGAATTCGCGGGGGAACGGAAGCGCGGGAACTGCACCGTGGAGGCGGCCCCGCATCCGTTCGGCGAGAAGCGCGGCGCGGGGCGCGGTGGTGGCGACCAGCAGCCACAACGCCACCAGGGACGCGGACCCGAACAGGATCGATGCGGTCACATCGGTGGGCCAATGGGCCCCCACCCAGAGCCGCGAATAGGCCGTCAGCAGGATGGCCACCAGGGCGGCGAGGCGCACGGGCAACACTGCCCGCGGCGGCAGAAGCGCCCCGGCGAGCAGGATCCACGCTCCGAAGAACGCCACTGCCATCGACGTATGGCCACTGGGGAACGACGTCCCGGATGGGTACTCAAGGATGTTGATCGAACCCGAAGGGCGCGGCCGGTCGACCAGGAGCTTCATCACATGATTCGCCGGTGCGACCAGGGCGGCCAGCACGAAAAATGCCCCGGCATCCCAGCGGCGTAGCGCCACCAGCGCCAGGATCGTCGCCAGCCACATCGCGGGGATGCCCTGCGTGTGAAGCCAATCGTTGAAGAGCCAGGCGAGTGGCCGCATGCCGCCGACGTCCTGGGCCGCCCGCATCGTTGGACTATCGACCGCCGCAGGTTCGCCGGCCATCACGAATACGGTGAGGGCCAGCCCGGAGGCAACAAGCGCGACGAGGACGTTGAGTGTAGGGCGGAGCGCCGGCAGATGGATGGCGGCCGGGGGCGCCGCGGGGCGCTCGGGCGATGGTGCGATCAACAGTCGAACCTCAGGCGAAGACGCGCCAGGGAATGTGAACCGCCTCACGTTTCACCGTAATAGACGGCGGGGCGGACCATGGTTAGCCAGCCTCAGATATAGAGAGGTTCTTTATCATATATTCGGCTGTTGAATCGATGTAGAGGAGAAGAACTGCTCAGGCCCCGGGCACGGTGGCGGGAAAGACATCGGCGACGGGCAGTGAGAAGCCCTCGACCGGGAAACCGGCGTCGTCGCTGGTGAGTATTCCGCCTTCGACGAACCGGTGCGAATCGCCGTTTGGGCGGTGGACCGTGATGGACCGCCCCGCAGGCCGGACGAGCCACACGCGCTTGGCCCCGGCGGTGAGGTATTCCTGTGCTTTCATCTCGCTGTCGCGCTCGAGGTCGGAAGGGGAGATCACCTCGATGGCGAGCGTCGGCGGGCCGGGGAAGTAGCCGATAGGTTCACCGGCCTTCGCGAGTGTCGCCGCATCAATCCAGTACACATCTGGCGCAACTATGCGGTCGGGGTTCTCGCGCAGCAGGAAGCCAGTCTCGAACTGGACAACGCCCAGTTCGTGCGCCTCCACGAACGCGTCGAGGGCACGGAAGACGCGGCGCGCGAACACGCCATGTTGGAACGCGGGTGGGGGCATGTGGATCACCTCACCGTCGAACAGCTCCATCCGCCTGCCCTCCGGGTCGTCGGGCAGGTGCATGAACTCCTCGGCGGTGAGGAGCCGGGGCCGGGATGCCGTCGTCATAGCGCTCATCCTACCGCAACCGCGGCGATTCTACTCGCGTACGACCCGCACGGAGCGTCAGACGGCCAGCTTCACGTCGGTGATACCGGGCACCGGATAGGCACGGGCGAACTCGGCGACTTCCTGCCGCACCGTCTCGCGTACGCCATCGCCATCCGGGTCCTTCACCACGCGCAGGATCCAGCCGGCCACGCGCTTCATCTCGTCCGGGCCCATGTCGCGCGAGGTCAACGCCGGTGTACCGAGCCGCAGTCCGCTGCCCACGTAGGGCGGGCGCTCGTCGTAGGGGATCGTGTTCCGGTTGGTGATGATCCCCGCTCCCTGGAGTGCGTTCTGCGCCTTCAGGCCGCTGATCCCGACGGAGTTGCAGTCCGCGAGCAGCAGGTGGTTATCGGTCCCGCCCGAAACGAGCCGCAGCCCGCCCGCCTGCAGCGCCTCCGCGAGCGCCTTCGCATTTTCGACGATGCGGCGCGCGTAGTCTGCGAACTCCGGCTGTAGTGCCTCGGCGAAGGCCACCGCCTTCCCGGCGATCGAGTGCATGTGGGGGCCGCCCTGTGTGCCGGGGAACACGGCCTTGTCGATCGCCTCGGCCAGCGCCGCCGTCGAGAGGATCATGCCGCCGCGTGGGCCGCGCAGGGTCTTGTGCGTCGTGGTCGTGATCATGTCGGCATGCGGCACGGGCGAGTCGTGCTGGCCGCCGGCGATGAGCCCGGCAATGTGCGACATATCGACCATGAGCAGCGCGCCGCACGCCTTCGCCACCTGGGCGAAAGCCGCGAAATCGATCTTCCGCGGGTAGGCGGTGTAACCGGCGACGATGACCTTCGGCTTCGATTCGAGCGCGAGCTTGCGTACGGCAGCCATGTCGATGACTTCCGATTCGCGGTCGACGCTGTAGGGAACGAAGTTGTAGAGCCGCCCGCTGAAGTTGACCGGCGAGCCGTGCGTCAGGTGGCCACCCTGGTCGAGGCTGAGGCCCATGATGGTGTCACCCGGTTCGACCGTGGCCAGGTAGGCGGCCATGTTCGCTTCCGCACCGGAGGTGGACTGCACGTTCGCGTGTTCGGCGCCGAAGAGCTGCTTCGCGCGGTCGATAGCGAGCGATTCGAGGCGATCGCTGTGCTGGTTGCCCGCGTAGTAGCGCTTACCCGGGTAGCCCTCGGCGTACTTATTGGTGAAGACGGAGCCAGTGGCTTCGAGGACGGCTGCCGAGGCGTAGTTCTCGCTCGCGATCATCTCGAGCGATTCGACCTGGCGCGTCCGCTCGTCGGCGATGATTGCGGCGACATCGGGGTCGCGCTGCGAAAGGGCGCTCATAGGGCCTCCGGGTGCGCTTGGGGGATGAGCGGATCGTACCAGAGGCGTGGGTGTGGGTCAGGGTGATGCAGGCGGCGGGCACTTGCGCTTCTCCGATGCCGGCGGAGGCCGCTCACCAAGTCCGGCTTAGTCCTCGTCCGTGAAGAAGTCGGTGTCGATTTTTCGAACCTCGTAGACCGCCTTGGTGGTCACACCGAGGCCGACGTCGTACATCATTGCCGCCAGCTGCTGCCCATCCACGAGGACGATCCGCTCGTTCATCCGCTCCGCGTCAGAGTAGGCGTCTCGCGTGAAAGTGGACGATGTAATGAGTACGCCCTTTTTGGCGCGGTGTGCCGCGAGGGCGCCGGCGAAAGCGCGAACTACAGGTGCACCGACACTCCCTTCCCAGCGTTTCGCCTGGATGTACACGAGGTCGAGTCCTAGCTTGTCTTCTTTGATAACGCCGTCGATCCCGCCGTCTCCACTGCGCCCGAGGGTTTCGCCAGAATCTGGTGTGCCACCGTAGCCCAACCTCAGTAGGAGTTGCACCACCAGCCGCTCGAAGAACGCCGGTGACATCGCTTTGACGGCTCGCAGCAACTCATCCTCGATGGAAGCCCGGATGCGCTCGTAACTGGTGTCCAATTCCTCTTCGGGGTCGAGTGGGATCGGCACGGCAGCAACGGACGCATCGCCCCGCTTGGCTCTCGAACTCCCCCTCCACTCTCGCATCTCGGGGAAGCGGTCCGTGAGCAGTCGCGTGCTAAGGGATGGAAGACTCTCTTCGAGGACCTGTTTCCCCCGGGAAGTGATACGAACCGTGCCACGTGCTTCAGATTTCAATAGCCCGGCCTTGAGGAGGTAAGCCCTCGCCCAGTGGACGCGGCTGCGAAAGAGGGGCCCCTTCCCGGAGGGCCGCAACTGTGTTCGCTCCGATTCCGAAAGTCGGAACTCGTCTGCGAGCGCTCGGTGCAGTTCCGAGATCGAGTAGGTATCGCCATCGGAAATGTGCTTCAAGAGGGGAAGCATCAACGTTTCGTAGTCAGGAATGGCCAACTCGCTCCTCCCGCCGTAAAGGCGCCCCGATTATCCCCGTCGGCCGGTGTACCGCAACCTGGGGCGTGTCGATACGCTACCCCTTACCCGCCCGCCCTTTGTACAATCACAGGTGGAGAGGTGTCCGAGTGGTTGATGGTGCCGCTCTCGAAAAGCGGTGTGCAGCGATGCACCGGGAGTTCGAATCTCCCCCTCTCCGCCACTTTCCCACCCTTCCCCTCCCCACCCCCCAATTTACGATTCACGAACAG
>JALOAP010000281.1 GCA_023228745.1 Dehalococcoidia bacterium
TTCTCTGTTACTTTAACAGAGAGTAACGTCGCATGCGACATCGTTTCAACATACGGCTGTAGCGTCTGATAAGCCCAGCATGCCAGGTTTTCGCATGTAGGTACAAAAGGCTTCTCTTCACCATCCCTACCCGAAGCCAGCGCACTGTTGAGAGTTTGATGGTCAAGCGGAAAAACGATATAATTTTCGCATAGCGTTTTCAGCATTTTGAAGTCTATCACAAAGTCATCAGCATCGAGCGCCTGCGCTTGCACATACACGGTAAACTTCCATGTATGCCCGTGTACGTTACGGCACTTGTGGCCTACTGGTAGTTGCGGCAAATAGTGTGCCGCATCTATCAAAAAGGAATGCTCTAATGTCCACAATCGTACTTTCATGTGTTGTTCCTTTCCAGTTCTAATTCACGTTCATGTTTTACCTTGCGTAAGTACATCTTAAACGCAGGTTTCTTCACATAGTAACTATTTTCTTTAATGATAGCACGCAAGCGTACTAATTCTGAAATAATCGCCTGCGCCTGGTATTGATCTAATGCCGCATAGTCGCGTAAATCTCTCAAGGTGATCATACGATGTTCAAGTAGGCCGTCAATTAGGCTATCAAAGTTCTCACCTGCATTGGTGAGTACGTTGTAAATGATATCAGTGTTAGCCAGTGTTTGACGATCGCGTTCAACAGAAGACATCTGCGCATAGCCGCAAATGGGTTTACCGTATATAGTACGTAGGAAGTCATACGCGTATTGAACATGCTCCTCTCGTACAATTAACGTCTCCCCGTCTTCAGTGCTAAATACCCTACCCGCTACGGCACACGCTATACGCGCCAACTTAAAGCGCACGTCTTCGTTTTGAATGAGCGGTATTTTCGATGTAAACTGCCCCGCTAATTCTTGCGCCTTTACCATTGTGAATTGCTCTACGCCCTTATCAAAGACAATTTGATCGGATCTACGCGACCATACCCACATTACTAATTTATGGCACAATTCTGAAGTATACTGTAGTTCACCTGAGGGTGTATGTGTGCAGTTAATTTCAGAACTGGGTACATCGTTGTGTCCGACATTCAACACGTAATCGAATCTCGCAATATCTTCAGCTGCCCCTACTAATTCAGAGACAGAATCGATTCCATAATTATAATCAGCCAACGTACGCGACGTCTCTAACGACTTCGGCCTCGGGTTAGCTAACCATATCAACCGCGTACGCGCAGTTGTCTTCTCTGCAACAATTTTAGTAATCTCAGCAACACCTTCAGAACGAATACGAGATAATTTACTAATGTCCGAATAGGATAAAGAACCCGCTTCATCAATTACTATTAGCCGTCTATCAGCTAAAGGTATCTTACCCCATACCAAAGTCCATTTATCTCCTAAATGCTGTACTCCTCCGATCAACCCTGCTAACGTAACGTTTTCACCCGATACCACCTCACCTGTACGGTAGTGTCTACATAGGTTCTCGGTAACGAAACCTTTACCCGTACGCGTGTCACCTAAGATTAGAACATCTAACCAGCCGCGCTTCAGCAATGTGTTGTCGAATTCAAAAATGCAGGGCGAATGGAATACCAAATCCACCGCTATGTGCAAGTCTTCACGTCCATATATCTTAGTGACGTGATCTGCAAATTGGCTACTAATATGTGAAAGCTTGGTAGCTATATCATCCGTTTGAAATGTCTGAGCTAAGACTTCTTTTTCGCCCTCTACCAGTTTGAAGGTGTCAATATCCGTCTCTGCCGGAATAGCGGTGGTTAAAATATGTGTTGCCGCTTGATCAGAGGGGTCTGGCAGCGTATAGCCGATGAAGTCGTATACTCTATTTGACTGTATACCATGGCCGACATAGTAGCACTGTCGTATGACATAAGGGCCTTGATCCTGGTGTAAATCTATCGCCGGGATCAGGAATATCTCTTCAATATTAAAGGTGTTTATAATGGTCACTTTAGTTAATGCGTCGCGAGGAATACTAAACCATCCTCGTAAGAATTGATGCAAACGTGTAGTACTGCATTGAATAAGAGAAAGAACAGCACCTTCCCAAGGATTGAAGGTGTGTTCAATGATTTCTTTAGTGCCATCCTTTTCTAATACCTCAATGCGTATTGTACGTGGAGGCATATAAGGAGCAGAACCTTTTCCTGCTACTAAGCATCGCATTTGAATCTTCTTATAGAAGTATCGTGAATGTGATGCTGCACTTAGTGATACTAATTGCGCTTTAGATTCCGCCAGTTTAGCAGGTTCGGGTTCATCTACAGTATCCATTGCTGTGATACTGAATAGTGGAGCTTGCGCAACTAAACTATTGAATTGTTCGACAGTACGCCGTTCTTTGATGAAATAATCGGTTATGTCGCCACCCACATAGGCGGTGGGTAAGTCTAATTCTACAATGTAGACTTTCGCGTCCACAGCGCTAAGGATTGCAGCCCTATTGCGTGCGACTTGTTGGCCGAGATCGTCTTCTTTGTCGTGGACATCGTAAATAATGTAGACGGTTTTTCCTCGGAAGTATTCATCAAAGGAATGATCCCACGAGCCGACACCTCCGGTAACGGTAATTGCGTTAAATCCGAGTTGACGCAGCAGGATACAGTCCCACTCGCCTTCAACGAGGTACACCGTGTTAGCTGTCTTGTCAAAGAACTGCATTGGGAAGAGTCTGAGTTTACCATAACCTTCGCCAAATGAAATCATTTTAGGTTTACTACGCGGATTGTACCTGCGTAAGTTTACAAGCGTATGTGAACTGTCATCATCAAATACAGGAATGGTGATACGGTACTCATCGCAACCAATTTGATATTCATCTATTGTAGCATCCGTAAGTCCTCTTTCGATCTGCAAGTACTTACGGAAGTCTGTTCTCAGTTTTAAGTTAGAGATGCATTTGTACATCAAGTCTGTTGTGAGCTGTCTTTTATGTGTAATACCGTGAGTTACACGCGGTGCGGGTGCATCTGCTTCTCTTTTGCCGTATGCGTTCTGGCACTTTTTTATCGCTGCATCGCGCGTAATATTTTCGCGCTTAGCGACAAAGTCAAATACATCACCTGTCTCTCCACATCCATTACAATGAAATACGCCATCTATACTTACAGAGCAAGATTTGCTCTGAGATTTGTCAGGGCTTTCGTGAAAAGGACACCACGTATTTTTGTTCGTGGCAGTACCGAAGTCGACACTAAAAGCAATGGGGATGTCGACATTCTGCAAAAGTTTGCGTAAGTGCCTATTCCAAACTGTCATCGAGCCTGCTCCCAGATTCAGCTTAACGGTGTTGTTCGTTCATCTACAAAGTAATAAAGGTGTGGTACGGGGTATAGCGTACCACACCACTCATGAAATGACCGGCGCCTATTGGTTAGAACTTCTTAGGAGCCGATCCTCCGGGGGCTGTGGTGCCAGGCTGCACCTTCTTGATGACCTTCTGGAAGTAGATGTTGTAGAACTCGCCGTTCTGCTTGCAGTTGATCTGCACCATCTGTCCTTCCAGGAGCTTGACCGTCGCGCGCAGATTGTCCGGCGTGAGCTTCTTCAGATCCACGCCCAGACGCTCCAGCTGACTCATGGCGATCTCGACCGACTTTTCGCTTTGCAGGCCGTCATACTTCTGCAGCACCGTGTCCTTTGCGGGACCGGTGACCAGCTTGAGGTTGTACTCAATCTGCAGACGACCGCTGCTCGTGGCCTTGCCTACGTCCGCTTTTTCGATGATGGCCTGAAACGTACCTTCAGGCTTACCTTCCAGGGCATTCTTCTTGCCCGCGTTGAAAATGGCGCCGAGTTCATCGCGTTCGGCCTGGTCTGCAAATAGGGTTGAGTCAAACGATTCTTCTGGCATACGACATCCTTTCATAATTTATAGTTGTCAATACAACGTTTCACGCTAAAAGAATATACACAAGACTACCTACAAATCCAAGCGCTGCAGCTGCTACTACAGCGTAAAAGAGCACCAATCCTAATGCGGCAAAAAGGTTACCCCACATAAGGACAAGGGTCCGTTACCCCAGCTTCCTTGAAGGCCTTTTTGCGAATTACGCAGCTGTCGCACTTACCGCACGCGGCATAGATACCACCATCCGGGTGAATGATGTGGTGCTCTTCGTGTGCTTGGAACCCGCGCACATCCGTGCGTTGAGGATCGTAACAGCTCCACGTGTACTGAAGCGGAGCTTTCAGTTCCTGTGCCATCTGCACAATTTCGACTTTCGTTTTGTGCAACACTGGAGCATGTATCCCCATACCAGCTGGTTGGGTGCAAGCTGCCAAATCGTGTGCCATATCCTCAAAATCATTGAGAAAGTCTTCACGACAGTCAGGGTATCCACTGTAGTCGATTTGGTTCACGCCCAAAGCGATATTCGAAATACCCCTCGTTAAAGCGCACGCAAACGCAAACGAAAGAAAGATCAGATTGCGTCCGGGTACGTACGTTGCAGCCACCTCGTTACCCAGGTTATCCGGGTTAATAGGATGAGGCACACTCATGTCCTTCACCGTTAACGGCGAGGGGCCCCACTCTGAACCCTTGGGTAACGAAATGATCTTGTGCTCTACACAACCAAGCGCCTGTGCAGCACGACATGCGTTGATGAGCTCGACACTGTGACGCTGCCCGTAATCGAAACTGATAGCATGAATTTCCATCTCATGCACCTGTTTCATGTACGCAGCAAC
>JALOAP010000506.1 GCA_023228745.1 Dehalococcoidia bacterium
ACCGCCACAAAATCCGCGTCGTTATGATCTGCGGCGGTACTGTCTTCCACCAGAACAATAATTCGTTTCATCCTTCTGCCTCCTCGCACTCGGCGGTAAAGTGAGCCTCGGACATCCGCACCACTGCGTCAATATCCATAGGCGTATGCAGCTCGGACTCGTGGCGGGCGTCGGTAAGCAAGTCCACAAGGTCGGTTTCCATGTCGTCGTTGTCATAGTAGCTTTTAAGGGCGAGCATGGCCCGGTAAAAGCGTTCGGCGCGTTGTTCGTTTGTCATGGTTTTCACCCCCAAATTTTACGTGGAGACTTCTCCACAAGTTTCTGCAACCTGACAATGGCCTGCCGGTAGCGCATTTCTGCGGGCAGGGCGGCGTGTTTCTCGGCGGCGGTTGGGTGATATTTTCGCATCCGCTTGCGTCCGTACCTGTCCGTGTACTCTACTTCTTCAGGATGTGAAAACGCCTCCGGCACCTTGGACAGGTCCAGGGTAAGCCGGAACCCTGATCTTGTGTGATTGATCTCCACCAGGACCTCGATCCGGTCCAATGCGGCGCTGAGTGCTCCGGCAACCTCCTCGCGGGTGGTGCAGTAGTATTTATCCATGCCTTTTATCCTCCTGTTTTTTAGGGTTATTGACTCCACGCCGCCCAGGGGTCCAAGTCCTGAGCGGATAGCAGGCAACTAATCCCGATAATAATACGTCTCCCCTTCAAAATCCACGCTGCTGTAGTCCTGTTTCAACTCCTCGGCGGCCTGGTCCCAATCAATACAGGTATAAGGCCATGACATATCTTTATTTACCGCTCCAATGTCGTCCGCTAACTGCTGGGCGTACTCCTGAAAATAACTTTCATTGATGAGCGTAAGGCCATACGCCCATTCCCTGCTGCCGCAGCCGTCGCGCAGTTCGGTTAAGGTCTTCAGTTCCTCGCGGGCGGTGTCGATGTCGTCCGCATCGGACAAATGCGCCTGCAGGTCCGCTTCTGCCTCTTCTATGTCTACCCTGTCCCTCCCCTCCTCGTCAGGGTCCGCCTTGGCGTCTTCTAACGCCTCTTCCAATTCGGTCTTGGTGTCGTCCCAGGCCGTGACCTCGCTTTCCAGCTCGTCAATGCGGGCCTCTACACCCCGACTGTCGATGATATCAGCGCCGGAAAAGTCATCAAGTGTTTGTGTTTTCATTGTTTAGTCCTCTTTTGAAGGTGTGAAGTCCGGTGCAATGATCCCATACCCGCCCCAGTCACGATGCAAGCTGACTCGCGTCTCGTCCATCCACTCAGAGCGGATTTTCAGCGCGTAGCCGCGAGGGTCGCTGTTGATGAAAACCGGGATTTCAGCGGCGGAGAAGTTCAGAATTTTGTTGAGCTTGCCCAGGAGCTTGGCGGAGGTCTGCTCCCACTGCTCGGAGTCAATCTTGCCGTTGCAGTAGTCCACTGCTGCAAGTTCGGCCTGTTTCTCGATGGTGCGCAGTTTCTTGCAGAGGATAACCGTGTCAGTGAACGGTGTCGGGAAAATGGCTTGAAGCTGGCCGCCGTGCTTGCGGATCGCCTCGTACATTTTGGCATGAGCTGCTTTTTTCATGGTTTTAATCTCCTGTTTTTAAGGTTAAAGTCCTAATGTTTCCCGTTCTTTCTCGGTTGTTTGCTGCTTTTTCAAGTCCTGCACCACGGAGCGCAAGGAGTGGAGAAGATAGCCGGGCAGAGGGTACCGGCCTGACTCCCAACGGCACCAGGTAACGCGGGTTACTCCGAGGAGTTGCGCGGCCTGGTCCTGCCTCAAGGAGAAGTGCTTGCGGAAGAGGCGTAAATGGTCCGTGGTGAGCGTTGGAGTGGTCATGGCTGGGTGCCTATTGGTTTAGTTATTCCGTTGCCTTGGTGATGGCATTTTGGATGATTTCACGGTGCGCCTTGTAGATGCCGCATGCTTCCGGCTCAGCGTCCAGGATTTCAAGCGCCCTTTCGCAGGCATGGAGCAGGTCCGGCGCGGCAGCTACCAGCTTAGCGTTCGCCTTGCAGTCTGTTTTTCCCATGTGGGCGATTGTCTGCGGGGAGGGGTTGCCGTTTGGCGGTCCAAATACAGTTGCGCCAGCATCGCCAATTCTCCACGGTCCAGGTGTGTGCTTTTTCATTGTCGTTTATCCTCCTGTTAAGTTAATGATAAGTGAGTCACAAAATAATGTCAAGGAAAAAGTATCATTTTGTGCAGTTTTTGTCTAACACCTGTTGTGTTGTGTGTATTCAGGGGTGAGTAAAAACTTTTTATTAATGGTTTCATATAGTTAGCTCGGCTGAGGATAACAGGTGTTATGTTTAGTGTTTTTGGGTTTTGTAGTTATTTCGGCGGTTTAGGTAGTCAATATCACGAAACAGGTGAAAATCAGCGTAGTAGAGCCAGATTGAAAATGAAAAGTTACAGTTTTTATAGTGGCGTTGCATTATGCAACGTTTAACATCGAACTTTTGACCCCCAATATATTGCTCTCTGACCCATTTTACCGTGTTTTTCTACCAGTGTGAAATAAAAAATAAGCCTATATATATGATAGTATTAAAGAAACTAATAATAATACCATATAAAATTTTCACCCTGCCTGGATAACACTTGTTACTAAAAGCTAACACTTGTTAGCCTGTTTTTTGCATCATCTGTTAGTTTTACTATGCTAATAATGACATAACTAACACCTGTTATGCTACATTGTGAGACTAACACCTGTTAGACCGTTGCATTTTGCAACATCATAACACCTGTTAGACGTAGCATCCTGTTACAAAAACATAACACCTGTGGCAAAAAATAATTCGTTAGATGTTAAGCTATCTGTGTAACAGGATGCTACATTTTT
>JALOAP010000282.1 GCA_023228745.1 Dehalococcoidia bacterium
CCCGAACTCATAATCGGTTCCCGCTCTCTGGATGGGGGCGAGCCCGACCTTGTGAGGAGTGTTCTTTTCTCCGAGGACGTACTCGGTCTTTGTCCTCATCGTGGCGATGATATGGATCTTGGATGTCAGGATCTTGTCGATCAGCGCTTTGTGCTGAGGAGTCACATCCCGCCACGCGAAATAGGAGTTCTGGCTTTTGGATGCCATTGTAGCAAGGTCGTGCATCTCCAGGACACCACCTTCCCCCTCCCACGCGTGGCTCAGGGAGTCGATGATCAGAACGTCTAGGCCTGCTTCCTCCGCCAGCTTGACTGCCTCGATGTATCTGGATGGAGTGTAGGGAGCTTCCAGGGGGAGGACGTTGTAAGATCCGATTTTGGTGTCGCCCATTTTGGACCCGACGTAAAGCTCACCGCTTCCAGCTTCAGTGTCCACCATCCCGATCCTTTCCCATGAATCAGTGAGCCCTCTGGCTATAAGGAGGGCCGATGCGGTCTTTCCAGACCCGGCGGGACCTGTCAGGGCGAGCCTCAGTTTTGCCTTGGATCTCTTCGCGGGCCGGAAACCCTTCATCTGCGATGGTGGGGCAGATGATCTGGGGGCAAGTTTGGGAGGAGTATACGGTTCGTCTTCGATCTCCTCTGATGGTGGCGGCGCGTCCATCCTCTTGCGGAGCGTCACGATCCAGGGACGGTCAAGCTTCGTCACGATCTCGCCTGTTTGACGGTCAATGTATACATGCCCCTGCCCAGGCTCGTTGATGCTGATACAGTCTGGGCTTCCCCCATCCATCAGTGATCCTTTCCAGTTGTTGGGGTACGATCCGTCTGTCTTCAGTTCGGTTCCAAACTCAGCGTTAGCCTCCTCGATGAAGGCTTTGACTTTTTCTTCGATCATCTTATATCAGCTCCTCCTCTCTCATTTCTTCCTCCTCTTCATCTTCGACCTCCTCCTTTCCGAACTGATCCAGCGTCTTGTGCTGAGTCGCGATCAGTTCATCCATGCCGAGGACGAGGGCCGCGTTGTGGCGGTCTTTTCCGATCTGTTTGGCGCTCTGGCTGATTTGGGCCAGGGCTTGCTCTATTCCGCAAAGCGTGGCCGAAGTTGCGCCACGTTCTCCGATATCGGAAAGCTCGTATGCCAGCTTCTGGAGGGCCTCCACATACGGCTTCATCTGGTCTGCCTCGGCCCGCATCGTCACGATGAACTCTCCGATATCTCCTCTCTCATCTTCACTCATCTCAGATTCCTCCGAACATTTCGCACCATGCATGCATGATAGCCGTAAATGCAGTTCTGCTAATTTCCGCTTCGTACTTTTTTGCGGCATCTTCAAACATCATGTCAGCAGAATCTATATGATTGTCCTCAATCCACTTCTTCGCGGCTTTCACCTTTTCAGCCATGCCGGCTTCGAAGTATGGTTTATCCTCTTCTGGAAGACCATCATAATATTCACTCATTTTCGATCACCTTTTCGTAACACGGTTCACAGTACAATTCGCCGTAATAGGAGGCCATATCCTCCAACGGGCACTCGCCACCACATTTAGCGCAAGTGTAGATATTAGCCATCCAGGATCGCCTTTTCCAGTGAATCAATTTTATCGCTCAATACCGATCTCTTCAGGATCAGCTCTGCGTTCGCTTCCAGCCAGTTTTTACGGCTCACCTCCAGTTCCCCATCGATCTTGGCGTACTCGTCGCGAAGATCGGCCAGCTTTCGGATGTCGTCTTCAAGAGTCACCTCAAATCGCTCCTAGAGCCCTCAAAATCGAGGCTTGTCTTGCGGCCCTTCTCACAGACCGCTCGGCGGCTTTTTCGCGCCTAGAACGTCTCCTGGACATCTTCCCGGCACCCATTCAGGCCATCTCCTAACAGTCCACCACGTATCCAGCTTTACCCTCGTCTCTCCTTTTCTGTTGTGCGATCAGAACCGCCCTCCAGTCGGTCGTGGCTTCGATGATCTCATCGACGCGGGTGCCGTGGGCGTCGATTTCAAAAGTGACTTGGTATTTGGTCATCTCCCCACCAGCGTCAGAGATCCTGGAAACGGCGCTTTCAGAAATGGTCTTGGGATATCTCGGAGCCGTTCCCATCCTGATCGGGACACCACCACGAGAAGGCGGTCCATTTTTCCGATCGGCAACACTCCCTTATCGAGTGGCTTTACTTGTTCCGAGAGAACGTCCTCTTCGTAAAGCTGGATATTTTCTCCGGCTTTTACTAGCGCCACGACTTCGCCTTCGTGTTCTCGCCAGCTCCCACCGCCCGTGGCTTGCCATCTGACGATATCTCCAACTTGCGGCTCTTCACCCGACTTGTATTTCATTAGCGTTCCTCCTCCTCGTCGTCCTCGTCTATTCGGGTGGCCTCGATGTTGTTGACCTCGCCATAGAAGACGTTGCCCTGTACAATGTGTTCAACGCCCTCCCATTGCTCTATATCGTCCACAGTGACACCATCTAGCGCATTTTCGAATGCCTCTTTTTCGTCGGCACCGCTCACATTCACAAGAGCATATCCGACGATCGGTATGATAACTTCCCATTCTGGCATCTAGCTTTCCTCCGATAGATCGGTATTGATCGTTACTCTCACCGAGTCGCCCTTTGAGGTTCTCAGAACGTCTCGAACCTCGTCTGGTATCTCGACGGCGTATTTTTTGCCACCCTGCCCTATCCCGATCACGGTTGCTAAGTATGATTCTTTCATATCTTCGTCACCACGAATTTTTCTATGGCGCACCTGAAGTGCTCCATATCTTCACATGACAGCTCTTTCCCGCGGTAATCGGGCGGCACCTCCATCGAGAGATGCCAGTACTCACCGCATAGGGCAGCGAGATTCACCGGGAGAACGCCGACCACTCGCGCCCCCTGAATCTGATCGGGCGAAGCGTGGCTGACCACTTCTACCTCTCCCAGCTCCGGGTGATGTTTCCGGAGCCAGCCCAGAGCTCCGGGATGGCGCGTAACGATAATCGTCTTTTTCTCTTCCGGCACGGCGACGACGGAGGCCATAGCGGCCTCGTTCTCTCGCGCCCTCGCCACTGCGTCGGCGAAGCGCCCGCCCGCTTTCTCTCCTATTTTCCGGACGAGCACCATCCGGTCAATCTCTCCACAGAGAGGTTTCAGGGCGATGCACAGATCCTCCCAAGTGCTTCCCCACCCCTCGAACGGGGTACAGAAATCTACGAGGGAGACTCCCTCGGCTGGAACGAGAACGTAGTCTGTCCCGCTCCACTTTCCGTTCTTATGGTAGCGGGACGACTTTATCGCTACCATTCCGGGGATAGGCTCTCCCCGGAACTTTTTCCACTCGCTTCCCCGGACCACCAGAAGATCTGGGGTCCTGGATCGGTTCCTCATTTTATCGGACCATTCTATTTCCTGCATAGTTCATTGGTAGTTCGGCTTAGTATTAATAGTTTGTGCTTAATTCGCCGAACCAAAAGGTATATAAGCCATTAGTTCCACTAATTAATATGAGGTACATTAACATGGTGACAGAAAAGGATCTCAAAGTGAAGTACGAAAAAGAACACGTGGGGAACCCCCATGTAGAGCACGAATTGAGCTTCATGAACTGGAGGCGGCTATATCGTCGATTCGAGGTCATAGAAAATAGGCTCGATTCTGTGAAGGCTGGAACGGCCCTATTCGAGAAGCTGGACCGCGAATCGCAGAGGCTTGCCGGCATTCTGGGGTATTGAAGATGATCTATTATTCGTGTAGGGCTTGCGGAAACGTGAGCCAAGAGATGCGGTATTGTTGTGGTGCTCTGATGCGCATGGTGGACGATCCGGACATGGATGAGGAGGAGTTCGAGTATGAGCAATGAAGGAGATCTTAGGGTCTGGCATACTCCCATGATTCCGGGGAAGTCGTTTCATGTTCCAGCCTCTTCAATGCAAGAGGCCTCCAGGATTGCGGCTGCTTTAATTCGATACGATGAATTTCTGTATCGGAATAATATCCGGGGGGAGTATGCCAGTGCTGGCGGAATTCAGAGATACAGCGAAGATCTTGATGGTGAGTTGGGCGAGCCAGGATGGATAGACGTAGAGGAGGATGAATTATGATAGTAGTTTTATACAAAACCCCCGATTGCCCTCGGTGTCGTCTTGTGGCGGCTCACCTGGAACGGCTCCGAATCGACTTCGAGAACCGTGACATGAGCGATCCAGCCGTCCTCACCGATCTCCGATGCGAAGGCGTCTTCACGCTGGCGGCTCCAGTCCTCCAGGTAGACGGCCACTACTTCACCGAGGATCGGCTTTTCGAGAACGGGAAGATGCAGACGGCTTTCATCGAGGGGGCCGTGAAACGCTGAGAGAAGATGGCCCGCCCGGCGGTGACATAGGAGGAAAGCTGTGAGGAAGAGGGAGGGAGACCTCACGTTTCCGGGCGGGTAGAGTTGCGTTGGCGAATGGTTGACAGAAGGCGATACCACGGCTTGTAGGTGCCGGATGGATGAGACAGAGTAGTATCTTAGCTTGATGATATTTATACTTTTGGAGGGGACGAAAATGGATTCAAACGAGATTGATGAAATTGCATTAGATGTGGTGGCGACAGCATATCCCATCAGTGAAGACACTTTGAGGCGGTGCTTTCCAAACTCAAAGCCTGTATGGTTGTTGACTCTGTTTGGCGTCTTATCACAGCATGGCGTCAATTATG
>JALOAP010000283.1 GCA_023228745.1 Dehalococcoidia bacterium
ACGAAGTCCGCACCGATGCCATCAACGTGACTCGCTCCCCCGGACCCACGAAGCAGCTCGACCCCGCGCCGCGAACGCTCGACAGCCTCCATCCGCTCATCAGGGCCGCGAACGACTGGGCCACCAGCGGCTTCCTCAACCGCATTGCCTACGCCGCATACGTCGATGGCGTCTACACGAGCCTGAACGAAGGGACGCTTCGGCGCTGGCAGCGCTCGGGCCCCGAAATCAGCACCGTTGCTCCCGAAGACATCCCAGCGGTCATCCGCGATGTCTTTGGCGCCGACCCCGCGCTCTACACGGCCGCCGCGACGATCCAGCAACGCTATCGCATCCCGGAAACCCCGGCACGCTGAACCGCCTGGCCACGGATCCCCACAGGTTGGTTGCCCTGATCTTTCTCGTTTTGTCTGTCAACCCGCAACGGAACGGCAGCTTCTGTCGTATTACGGTTTGGGCCAGCTGCGCGATGCCGTGTCCGCTCCACGCATCGCCACTGGCCCTATTTCCTCTCGGTGCGACCCTCGCCCCATGCCCTGTCGCTGCTACCCCGCGAACTCCCGCACCGGCCGCCCACGTACGCCGACGGACGCGCGGAAGAGCGCGCCAGCCATCGGTGCAGTCCCGGGACGGCTCCCCTCCTGCGATGTCGTGATGTAGATCTCGTCGAGCTCTCGGCCCCCGAATGTGCACGCCGTTACCTTTGCGACCGGCACCTCCACCACATCGTCGAGCACCCCCGCCGCGCTATACCGGCGCACGACGCCCGCGCCATTCAGCGCCACCCACACGCCGCCCTCCCCGTCCACCGTGAGCCCGTCCGGGTGTTCGGTCTCGGCGTCGAGTGTCACGAATGGGCGCCGGTCGCAGAGCGCCGCTTCCCGCTCGTAGTCGAACACGTCTACGCGCCCGGTCGCCGTGTCTGCGTAGTAGGCACGCGAGCCGTCGGGGCTCCCCTCGAGGCCGTTCGAAATGGTCACTCCATCGATCACGACCTCGACCTCACCGCTTGGGGCGAGGCGGTACAGGGAGGCCGCGCCCGCCCGCTTGTCATAGGCCATCGAGCCACAGTTGAAGCGCCCGTCCGGGTCGCATCCGCCCTCGGGCTGGAACCGGACCCACACGACTCGCCGATCCGGAGGCTGGCGGTAGCGCTCGACGAGCCCGGCGGCTTCCATCCGTTCGATTACCCGGCCGATGCTTGCCGGGTCGCTGAAGATGCCATCGGCTATCTCGCCGACGCTTCCGCCGTCGGCAGCGCCAAGGGAGCACGCCGAACTGCGTGCCGGTGAGCCCCCACTGCCGTAACTCCTGCCGCACCACGTAGCGCAGGTCTCGCGAGGTGAATGAGATCAGCCGATAGAGCGATTCGCAAGGATCCGCGAGTTTGCGCTTCGACGGTCTCGGCGATCTTCGTACGTGCCACTTCCCCGGGAACCTACCATCGGCCGGCGTGATGCTCCAGCGGTCCTCGTTCCCTCCTTCACTTGCGGCCCTCACAACCGCCGGGGAGATGGCCTGCGCCGCCTCCCTGGCGAGTGGCTCGCGCTCTGGCAGTCGCGGCCCGGGGCGCGAGTCTTCCCGTGATTACGAACGTTAATCCGTTTGGTTGAGTTCGCGTTGGTATTGTTCTGCCTAATCGGGGAGCCACTTCCTCTTCCCTAGCCAACCTGGACCCGGCTTCGCTTTCTCTTGCCCTCGGTGAAGGGCGCTCAGCGAACCCCGGGGAGATTGCAAGGACGGAGCGAGGGTGTGCACAGTTCGGGAGGACAAAGCCCGCGCAACGGCGGCGTGCGATTCGCCGCTCCTACGCGCGTGAGCGCCGGAATGCCGCGAGCAAGCCGATCCTCTGAGTCTGCAGGATCGCCCCGGTGTAAATGTGGCTTGCCAGCCAGATCACACCCACGGTAGCCGCGATCATTCCTCCGACAGCCAGGATCACTTCGATCGCCGAACCGCCGCCGGATGCGATGCGCACCGGCATCACGAGGGGCGCGGTCAGCGGGAACAGCGAGAGCGCTCGCGAGGCCAGCGCGTCCGGGTTCTCCGGAACGTAGATGAGGGCAACGAAGTACGCCATCATCATCGGGGCAAGGACTGGCGCCATCGCACTCGACGCGTCCTCCGGCCGCGTAGCCGTTGCGCCCACGGCGGCATACATGAAGTTGTAGAGGAGTAAACCAAGCACGAGCCACAACACCGCCATAGCGATCGCCGTCACGGCGACCTCGGGAAGCGTCACGTCTTCGAACACCACCAACGAGACAGCCAGGGCGCTGAGCGTGGCTCCAATCTGGATGATGGCAAGCCCCAGGATGCCGAGGACCTTCCCCGTGAGCAGCTGCCACGGCCGGACGACCGCCAGCAACACCTCCACCACGCGGTTGGATTTCTCCTCGATCACGCCCACGAGCACCCACTGACCGTACAACGACATCGCCATCAGCAGGACGACTGTGGCAACGGACCCGACTCCCCAGAGGTCGTCGTCCTCGTCCTCGTCCTCCGGAACGGCCAGTTCGACACGGATCGCCACGGGTTCGATCAGCTTGCGGGCTTCTTCCACTGAAAGACCGAGCGATGTCGCCCGCTCTGGCAGTGCGGCCTCGAAGGCGGCCTGCACGACGATCGCATGGAGCGTGGCGTCTACGGCCGCTTCGAACACCAGCCGGTCGGGCTCGACGAGGATTGCGTCCAGGTCCTCCCGTTCCATCGTCTTCGCCAGGTCGTCGCCCGGGGTGACATCGACCAGCACTACGTTCTCCCCGAAGGCCGCTGCGACCTCCCGCAACTTGTCTTTCAGTGGGACAGCCGCTGAGACCACGCCCATCCGCTGTTCCGGATCCTCGTCGAACAGGTCCGGCAGCCATTGCCCGGCGGCCATGCCACCAATCACGAGCAGGACCACGGCCGCGGTCGACAACTGGTACGAACGCGTTCGCAGCCGCGTGAGGATCTCGCGCCGGGCAACGAGCCAGACGGGCCGCCATCGGCTCATCGGCGCACTGCTTCCACGAACAGGTCCGCCAGCGATGGCGGCTCGAATCGAAAGCCGTCAACGTGCCCGGCGGCGCTCGCCGCGGCGAGGATGGCGCCCGGGTCGGACTTCGCATCCACGCGGAGGCGCACCGACCGCTGGTGCTCCTCGACCACCTCCGCTCCGGCGAAGGCCCGATGCCAGGGCTCGGCGGCGGCTTCGCCGCGAACCTCCACGTAGCGGTGCGGCGAAGCCGATCGCACGTCCTCGAGAGGCCCGGAAAGCACCACACGGCCGTGGTCAATGATCACCACGTCGTCACAGAGGTCCTCAACCAGGTCCAACTGGTGGCTGGAGAACAACACACCGGCTCCACGTGCCGCCTCCTGCCGGATGACGTCGCCCATCGTGCGAACGGCAAGCGGGTCCAGACCGGAGAACGGCTCATCCAGCACCAGCAAGTCGGATTCGAAGGCCAGCGAGACCGCGAGTTGCACGCGTTGCTGATTACCGTGGGAGAGCGTTTCTACCCGCGAATCCACCCGGTCCGAGAGCCCGAGCACACCGAGCCAGTGCTCGGCCTGGCGCCGGGCGGCCGTGCGGTCGGCGCCATGGAGCATCGCGAAGTACTCCACCTGCTCGCGGACGGGCATCTTCGGGTAGAGGCCGCGGCTCTCCGGCATGTAACCAAACCGCCGGGCGACGCTTCCTTCGACTGGCTGCCCATCCCAGAGCACCCGGCCCTCATCGAGCCGCACCAGCCCGAAGATCGAGCGCATCGCGGTCGTCTTCCCGGAGCCGTTCGGACCCAGGAACCCAACCATCCGCCCGGAGGCCACGGCAAGGGACGCTCCGTCGAGCGCGACGACGTCTCCGTAACGTTTGGTGAGCCTCTCGAATCTCAACATAGCACTACTCTGGTCCAACGACGCATGGTGCGGCGCCGCGTGCCTGTGCCAGGCTTAGAAGCGGACTGGTCGGACTCGTCCTCACCAGCCCGAGGGAAGCGTGGGCTAATTCGCCCCTTGAGTCCACTCAATTACCTCCGAAATCTGGACTACGCGCCCCTCTCCCCGAGACCATCGGAGGCGGACTGAGTCCGTTTGCGCCCGATTCGAACTACGGCGAGTAGGCGCAGTGCCCTCAAACGTTCTCGGCTCGATGGGTATGGAGTGCCGACCCGGATGTGCCCGGGCCTCGAACCATGTGCCGTGATTCATGGGGGTAGGGCTCCTTTCCTTGCTTGCTAGCGGCCAATGGCCGCGATCGCTCCCTCTTCGCCGTCGTGGATCGCGGTCGCGTCGCTCAGACGAGTGAGTTCGAAGATGTGGCGGTAGGGGTCGTTGAGACCAAAAGTTGAGAGGCGCTGGCCGTGGCGGTTGGCCCGGACGAGCAGCGTGACGATGGGTCCAACGCCGGAGCTGTTGAGGTAATCGAGCTGGCGAAAGTCGAGGACAATGTTCCGCGAGGAGACCGTGCTGGCCGAGACGAAAGCGTCCATCAGCGCGACCTCGCTGGATGCGGTGACCGAGCCACTCACGGCGATGATGCTGGTCCGGTCATCGACTGGCCGGACAACGGCTCCGATGGTTGTTGCATCGCTGCTTGCCCACGCCACGCGAGAGCGGCAAGCACGGCGACGATTGACGCACAGGCGGCACGGAGCCGGACGTTAGTTCGGTGTCGGCACGTCTCC
>JALOAP010000284.1 GCA_023228745.1 Dehalococcoidia bacterium
CGGTCAGTTCGGATTTTATCAGCTCGGCTTTACCGGCCCACGCCTTCCCGGGAGACCAGGAAAACAGTTCGGCCATCCCACCCCAGCCACTATACCGGGCGAGGATGCCCTTTTCGTCGGTTGTCGATTGGATTGTTCGGTGTTCGGCAGGTACTTCGTCGGCTTCTGTCCATCCCCCCGGGGGGGCATTATCGGCCAGCGTTATGGTTCCCGTATAGGCGTCGCGGCCCTCTTCCTCGATCTGCTTGAGCACCTTGATTACCGCAAGGTTCTCCGCAAACCGGACCGAAACCGATCTCGGGTCGTTCAGGGAATCATCTAAGATGTAGTAGTTTCCGGCGGGAGAAGGATGTACTCCTTCAGCACTATCTCCTTCGCCGCTTGGACTTGTGCCCCTCTGCTTACCAGGTTCCCGAGTTCCAGGCACGCCGCTGTCGCCGCTTCCTCGATCTCCTGATCGAATATCCCCCGTCTCTTCAGTTCCGCGGTCAGGCCCGGGAGGTGCCTCGTCCAGTGCTTCTTCGCCATCTGCTTGAAAACTTCCACCGAATCCACCCCCTTCCTTAATATAGGTCGGTTTTTCGCCCGCATACTGGACATTGGACAGCTTGTAATCTAATATAACATCAGGATGCAGTTGTGTCAAGTACCCAACAGCCCCGGTTCCGTTCTGCCCTTCGGAAGTATATGCCTTATCATAAGCCCCATATCCATCAGGCTGCATCATCGGCCCGAACGAGGTCTCATCATAGCGATACCAGTAGAACCCGTCAGCCGACGGCTCGGACGCCCAAATTGCCTTGTACCGCTCCTCGACGGTGGCCAGCAGTTCGTCAAGTTTTTCCTTTAATAGTTGCTCGTTCCTCAATTCGATCTTGACATAATCATCCTTGAGCATCGGTTTGTGGTTCTCTTCCCAGCGCAACCCCTCAAGGAAATGCTTGATCGTTGCGTTGAAGGTTTCCCTCTCAAGACCGGACGGATAAACGAGCTTACTGCCCACGCCCGACTTTCCGCCGACACGACCAGCGGCCACAAAGTCATTGACCAGATAATTGTTGTGGCCAGGGAGCGTGTCATAGACGTATGCCTCAAAGGCACGCGCCCACATTTCTTCTCTCATTGCCGTATAGTCGGGATCGAGGAGCCGTGCGGTTTTGTAGTATTCGGTCTCCTTTTTTACAATACTGGTGAAATTTTCCGTTACCGCTTCCTTGACGGCATCTATCCTAACCTGCCTCTTATTCGACACCATCCTCTTTAGGAATGTCGAATCCTTCGATAACAGATCATCAACATACCGAGAGCCGGCGTCGAAGTCATAGACATGAAAAAAGGTCTTTATAACATCATCAATCTCGGCCTTAGCATCATCTTCAGAAAGGTCTTGTAGCCCGTGGCCCCACTCGTGGGCCATCGTCCCGTCGCCGTTGTCGCGGGTGAAATTGATCGTCTGGACGGTAGGGAAGTAAGCCGCTGCGGCACCCTTCGCCTTATGCCCCAGGTTGGCGAACTGAACGGCCAGGTTGTTTCCCAGGCTCATGCCGTTGTCCGGCGCCCCGATAGTAGCAGCCAAATCCTTGAAGGCGTCATAAGCGGCCGGGATAACCCGGTTCCGCTCTTCCTGATCGATCCATGACGATTCCCCGAAGCCAACCCCCTTGAAGTTGAAGGGCTCGTTGAAATCCTCGGTCTTTTTAAGTTCTATCCCTTCCCGGTAGTCAGGCAAACCAGACCGGGATATCTCTTTATTCAGGCCGCGCTTGTGGATGTTGATCTCGGAAAGCAGGATGTCCGGTTCGTCGGCCAGCATCGTATTCCAGCCGTTCGTTAGGAAATTGTAGAAGCTTCGCGGCGAGATGAGGATCTTTCCGGTAGCAAGTGCCTCAAATGGAGCCGGGACGTAATCTCTGTAATCGGGGAATGTTCCGTCATCGTTCCATAATGAGCCGTCCGGACGTCGTTGGCTGATATTGTAAGTTTCTTGAAGTTTCCCGATGACGTTCGTTATGCTGCTCTGTCCCTTGAAAGCATCGACGAGCGGCTGGATCGCGGTTCCGTACTGCTGCGCCCACTCCTTCAGTTGGTCGATAGTTCCGCCGGTTTGCAGCCACTGTTCAATCCGTTTTTCGGTGCTATTGTTTCTGTATCCTGCATAGCGTAGGCGCCCGCCATCAATAAAAAGATAATCCTTGAACGATCGGAGCTGCTTCTGAATATCGGCGTGCAACCGGACAGTTCCAGGGCTGGCACCTTCAGCAAACTCGACGCGCCATACCTTGCTCGGAATCATTTCGTCGAGGATGATTTTCGCTGCCGACTTCGGTGTCTTATCCTTGATCTTCGCGTTCAGTTTTTCGGGGTCATAGACGTATCCGATATTTTCAAACTTGCCCATTGCGGCCTTGCGCTTTTTCTCCTCTTCGGCGGCCGCCTTCTTTTGGTCGCGCTCTGCCTTCTCCTGATCGCTCAGTTTCCGGCGCTTCTTGCGCTCTCCTCCCTCACCCTTCCCGGTATTTTCGTCAAGGTTGATCGGTGGGGGCTCTTCTTCTTCGGTGGCCCCCTCTTCACCCTTTGCTTGGCTGTATTCAACCTTTTTGTCGATGACAAATTGTTTCAGGTACGGCTTGATTACACCACCGAACTGTTTGACGAGGGCGCCCACCAGCTCCTTCAGGGTGTTGCCTGATGCTATGGCGTGTTCAAGGGCAGCTTCAAAGTGCGGTTTGGCTTTAGCATAGGTCTCCGAATCGAAGCCGCCCGGGAATGACTTGAGCGATCCGCCGCCGAACAGTTCATAAAGGCCCTTCATCGTTTCGGCTGTGGCGGCGACGCCTTCCTTGGCCATCCCGGCCATCATGTCGCTGAGGGAACGGGCGGGGGCAGCGGCCTTCGCTTGGCCTCCCCCCTCCAGCGTCTTTTTTACGGGGGGCTTTGGCTCCTTCCCGTCCTTCTCTTCCGTGGTCGCTGCGGGAGTGGTTTCCTCCAGAAGCGCGTCGAAGTCCTCAAGGGAAATGGCCTCGATCTCGGCCTTGATGTCGGCGGGTGTTGAGGCGGCCGCTGGCTCCTCGGTGGGCGGTTCTTCGGCTTCAGGAGTGAGGGCCTTCCTCATTTCCTCCTGTTCCCCGCTTGATAGCTCGGCCCACTTGGACCCTGAAAGCCTGTGCACAACCTTCCGCATGGAACCATAAGGTGTCGTTTGGACAATAGCCTGCCGCTGCCCATAATCCATTGCATCCCACTTTGCGGGGAAGTCGGGCTCCTCGGTGGTGGGAGGCTCAACCGGGGCCACTTCACTTGCTGCCGCTGCCGCCGGTGCCTCTTCCGTGGTTACGCCTTCCGGCACGAGTGCGGGGCCGCGCTTCCCTCCCGTGCCGGCCGCCTTGATCTCGGTAGGTTCTTCCGCTGGCGACGGAGTTTGCGCGGGTGGTTCTTCTTGCTTCTTCGCAAGCTCCGGGTTGTCGGCAAGGACTTCGGGCGTTCCCACTTCGGCTTGCTCAAATGCCGACAACGCCTTGAGAGCGGCCTTTCCTTTGGCGTCGCTGCCGTCTATGTGGTCCCGAACGATGTCGATCCCGGCCTTGATCGCCTCTTTCCGGGTATTGTATTGGGTCCTGGCGATCGCCGGGAGCCACCCCATGCCATCAAAGTCTCCATAATTCTTCTCGATAGAAACGCCCAGGCGAAACTTCCCGTCGGGACCGGCCGCGATCCTGAGTTCCCCTTTTCGCCCAGCGGCCTTGCTGAACGGAATCGTTAGCCTTTCCGGGTCTACATAAACGCCGTGGTCATTAATGTTGTGCCCTTCTGCCTGGTATCTCTGGACTTCCTCGGCCAGTTGTTCCCTGTACGTCCGCTCTGGCCTTTGAACCGGGGCCACTTCACTTGCTGCCGCTGCCGCCGGTGCCTCTTCCGTGGCCGCGCCTTCCGGCATGACCACAGGGCCGCGCTTGCCACCCGTTCCGGCGGCCTTGATCTCGGTAGGTTCTTCTACTGACGCACCGCCCGCGGCACCACCTTCTGCTCCCTTCACCAGCTCCGGGTAGTCGGCAAGGACTTCGGGGGTCTCGGGCTTGGGCGTGTCGCGTCCCGTCTGCGTTTCCGGCGCGGCTTGCGAGGATGGCCGTGGTGCGGCGATCTCGACTTCGGACGATGCGTTGGTCGCGTCTTTTGGCGCCGGGGCGGCCTCTGCCGCGGCCTGCTCCTCGGCCTGACGGGCGGCGATCTCCGCCTGCCGGGCCGCCTCCATTGCGGCCTGGCCCTCCGCGTCGAGTTCGCCGAGTACCGTGTTGAAAAGCTTCTCGCCCTGGGCGCGGGCGGCGTTTTTTTCGACGGCCTCCGCGCGAGCGGCGTTCTGGGCCTCGCGGCCGATGTCCGTGGTCGCGTCTCCCGTCGTCGTCACGCCCGGCTGGGGCGGCGCGGTGGGATCCGCGGCGGGTGTCTGCGTCGCGGGACCGGGCTGCGCGGCCTTGCGGCGCCCGAAGGCGTCTCGGATCCA
This sequence comes from Dehalococcoidia bacterium, assembly GCA_023228745.1. Classification (GTDB taxonomy): domain Bacteria; phylum Chloroflexota; class Dehalococcoidia; order Tepidiformales; family Tepidiformaceae; genus JALOAP01. The sequence continues at coordinate 4,499 of JALOAP010000284.1, forward strand.
TCCGCCCGCGCGGGAAGCCCCCTGGCGGACCGGTCCGGCGGGCGGCGCGAATTTCCCCTCGCCGTACAGAACATAGTCGACCATCTCGCGGACGTCGATCTCGGGGATCGTCGGCGCCGCGGGTTTCGACACCCCTGCGCCCGCGTCCTCCACGGCGTA
>JALOAP010000285.1 GCA_023228745.1 Dehalococcoidia bacterium
AGGTGCGTATGCGACGGGGCGGCTCATCGGCCGCCACAAGCTGGCGCCACGCATCAGCCCCAAGAAGACATGGGAAGGGGCGATCGGAGGGTACGTCGCTGGCGTGGCCGCTGCCTTCGCGCTGAACGCGTTGCTCGACACCGGTGTTGAGTGGATGACGTTCTCGCACTTCGCACTTGCGATGCCGATTGCGGCGATTATCGGCGACCTCGTGGAGAGCTGGATGAAGCGCCGCATGGGCGTGAAGGACGCATCGGGCCTACTCCCCGGGCACGGCGGCTTCCTCGACCGGCTGGATTCGGTGCTCTTTGTTTTCCCACTTCTATACGTGTTCCTGCAGGTGCGTGTGCTTTGATAGGCTGAACCGAGAGCGGAACGAGGTACACCATGCCCCCTGTCACGCTCCCGGCGGACCTCCGGCACGAGTTCGCGGATATCAACGGCATCCGCATGCACTACGTCGAAGCCGGTTCAGGCGACGACGTTGTCCTGTTTCTGCACGGTTTCCCGGAGAGCTGGTATTCGTGGCGTCACCAGCTGGCCCACTTTGCCCCGCGGTATCGCGTGGTTGCCCCCGACCAGCGCGGGTACAACGAGACGGAGGCAACTGGCCCCTACGACACTGAAACGCTGCAGCAAGATGTCCTTGCGCTCATCCAGCATCTCGGGGTTGAGCGCGTGCACCTTGTGGCCCACGACTGGGGCGCCATCGTCGCGTGGCTCCTTGCCATCCATCATCCCGAGGCGCTGAAATCGCTGACCATCTGCAACGTCCCGCACCCGGCGGTGTTCGCAAAGCAGATCCGGCGAAACCCGCGCCAGTGGCTGCGAAGCTGGTACGTGCTGTTCTTCCAAGTCCCGTGGCTGCCGGAGACACTCCTGGCATCGCAGGACTACCAGTGGCTGGCGCGGATGATCATTCGTGACACACGCCCGGGGACGTTCACGCGGGAAGATGTGAAGCAGATGCTGGAAGGCTGGAGGCGCCAGGGGTTGGGCGGCGGCGTCCAGTGGTACCGCGCCGCTGTTCGCGGACGTGGCATGGCGCTTCCCGACCCCGTACCGCTCATCCTGACGCCGACGATCCTCATCTGGGGCGAAGACGACGTGGCACTGGGGAAGGAGCTCACATACGGCACCGACAACTACGTGCACGATCTCACCGTGCACTACCTGCCGAACACATCCCACTGGGTACAGCAGGAGGAGCCGGAGGCCGTGAACCGCTTCATCGAAGAGCACCTCCGACGCGTGGAGGACCGTGTCCCAATCTGACCAACCATCGCAGCACCCCCATCTCGCACTCCCCGCCATGGACCAGTTTGTGTTCGAGGGTGAGGAGGCGCCGCTCCTGCTTCGCAAGCGTGTCGTCGGGGCGATCGTCATCGCCTTCCTCGTGCTTGTCGCCAGCTACGTAGCCGCGACTGCGCTCTTCGACTTGCCAACCGAATTCGACGCCGAGCCGTTCCGCGACTGGGTGGAGGACCAGGGGGCGTGGGGCCCGATTGTCTTCATCGTCGTCATGGCCCTGTCGGTGCTCTTCGCACCGATTCCGAATGTGCCCATCTTCATCGCCGCTGGGCTCGCCTGGGGGACGATCCTCGGCACCGCGTACTCCCTCGCGGGGATGATGCTCGGATCGGTCGCAGCGTTCTACGTCAGCCGCTACCTTGGGCGGCGGCACCTGCCACGCCTGATCGGGCGCCGGGCCGCCGAACGGTTGGACACCCTGGTGGAGGACTTTGGTGGCCGTGTGGTGTTCTGGGCGCGGATGCTGCCGGTCGTGAACTTCGACTGGATCAGCTTTCTCGCGGGTATGACCTCGATCCGGTTTTGGCCATTCTTTATCTACAGCCTGCTCGGAATGCTGCTGCCGACCTCTGTTGGCGTTGCGGCTGGCGACGGCCTGGGCAAGGATGTTCGTATCACACTCGCCCTCGGTGGGTTCTGGGTGTTCGGGATCGTGGTTAGCGCCGCGTTCTTCTGGAGGCAGCAGCGAAGGCGGCAGGCCGCCCGCCGGGAGGCCAGAGCGCGCACGGCTGAACTGTAGACACACAAGGAAAACCGAGGGATGCGGGTTGGCCGGGTCAGGGTCTCCCCTGTCTGTCCGGCTGCCCGGCGTGGCCGAGAATTGGCCACAGGATATTAATTCGCATGGCTATCACAGCTTTCCCGGGGAATCTCATTCCCTTCCAGACACCTGCGGCGCGAGTTGCCGTCTCATCGGGCGCCAGCGCCCGGCCGGGTGGGGTCACCCTGTTGGAGCGCGAAGCATTGCTCGACCGGCTCGAAGTGATGGGTGAGGTGGGGCCCACGGCACCCCTGTCGTTCCTCGTGATCCAGCTCCGTCTGCGCGACGGGGCGTGCCCCGAGCCGACGGCCGAATTGCACGCACTGCTCAAAGTGCTGGGCGAGCGTGCCCGTGGGCTGCTGCGTCCGATTGATGCACTTGGGCGGTGGACCGGCACATCACTCGCTGCTGCGCTGCAGGGTGCTGGCGCAACGGCTTCAGCAGCCGTGGCGGCACGCCTTTCGCACCACCTGAACGAATTGCTTCAGCCCCACTACCCCGGCGTGGAAGTGCAGGTCTATGCGGCCACGGGCAGGGGGACGCACGCCCTCATCTTGCCGACTGCCGCGCTCGAAGACATCGGCGAGTGTTGCTAGGGGCCGGCTACGCGAGCGGGACCGAGGTCGGCGCCTTCGCGCAAATCCAGCACCACGGCCACTTCCTTGCAATTGGTGAAGAACGGGCAGCGGACGCATTCGCCCCAGACCTTCTGGGGGAACTCCATGACGTTCGCAATCCGGAAACCCTGCTTCTCGAAGAAGCCGGGCTTGTAGGTGAGCGCAAACACGCGGTCGAGGCCGAATTGCTTTGCATCTTCGATGCAGGCGGCCACAATGGCCGCGCCGATGCCTCGTATCTGGGCATCTTCGCGCACGGCCAGGGAGCGGACTTCGGCGAGGTCTGTACCCATGATGCGGAGCGACCCGCAGCCCACGAGCTTCCCTTCGACGCGCGCGACCTTGAAGTCGCGGATGGCCTCGAAGATCTCGCCGGGCGAGCGATGGAGCATATCGCCGCGGTCGGCCCAAAAGGTAACGAGTTCGTGGATGGCCGCGACATCGGAAAGCCGGGCCGGTTCAACACAGATCAAGGGTATCTCCTGACAAATGGGGCGTGCGCGAGGGTCGAGCGGCTAGGTGCCGCGGCGCGCAGGGGCGACGTGCGTCGCGTCGCCCCGTACCGTCCCTGTACCATCCACGTACATGCGTTCAGTCTACGGCACCCCAGCGGGGTACGCATAACGACAAGGAGGGCGTAATGCGCGTTTCGATCATCGGCCAGGCAGCGTTTGGTGAAGCCGTCTTTCGGCGGCTCCAGGACGACGGCATCGAAATCGCCGGCGTCAGTGCGCCGAAGCCGGGCGAAGGTGCGAGACCGGACCCGCTGTGGGCGGCCGCCGAAGCCGCGAACCTGCCGCTCGTGCCCACCGCCGAACTGAAGGACGAGGCCCGGCTTGCCGCCTGGCGCGACCTGAACGCGGACCTCTGCGTCATGGCTTTTGTGACCGACATCCTCCCCGACGAGGTGTTCGGCCTGCCGCGGCTGGGCACCATCCAGTACCACCCGAGCCTGCTGCCGCTCCACCGGGGGAATGCGGCAATGAACTGGGCCATCGTCAATGGAGACCGGGAGACAGGTCTCACGATTTTCTGGCCCGACAAGGGAATCGATACAGGGCCGATCCTCCTCCAAAAGCAGACGGAGATCGGCCCTGAGGACACGGTCGCCAGCCTCTACTTCGAGCGGCTCTTCCCGATGGGGGTGGACGCCATGGTGGAGGCCGTGGAGCTGGTGGCGAAGGGCAAGGCGCGGCGCATCGAGCAGGACCACGCGAAGGCGACCTACGAGCCACCAATGCGCGACCCGCAAGCGGAGATCCGCTGGTACGAACCGGCCGAGCGGATCCACCGGCTCATCCGTGGGTGCAACCCCCAGCCGGGAGCGTGGACGATGTTCAACGGCGAAAAGCTGCGCATCTTCGACTGCCGGCTGACCGGGCAACAGGAAGCCGGGATGCCCGGCCGTGTGCTCCGCATCGACGAGGACGGGTTCGATATGCGGCTGAACGGTGGCGTCCTGCGCGTCCTGCGTGTGCAACCTGCAGGCGCGAAGAAGCTACCAGCGGGCGAATGGGCCGCGAACGTGGGTCTCAAGGCCGGGTTCCGGTTCCGGTAGGCGGGGTATCGTGGCCGTGCCCTCGGGCGGAGGACACGCATGCAATCCCCTGACGAACAACTCACACTCAAGCGAATCACGCAGGCTCGCGCCGAGGTACTGCGGGAGATCTCTGCCGGATACACGCTGCAGGAATCCGCGGCCAGGCTCGGCATGGGCTTCAACGGTATCCGCAGTGTGGTCAGGGACCCGAAAGAGATCACGGGCGCAGAGTCCGTCCCGGAACTTCGCCGGTGGTGGGACCGGCGAACGATCGCATGGCTGCAGACGATGGCTCGATCAGCAGGCGTTCGACTCCCGGATCCCGTGTATCACGATGAGGGTACCCGGGGTACCTGAATCGCGACCTTGGCCCGGCGTTAGCGTGGAACCAGAAGGAGGTCGCTTAGGTGCAACGAATACTCTTGA
>JALOAP010000286.1 GCA_023228745.1 Dehalococcoidia bacterium
ACCGCGCGCGCCATCTGCTTCGCAAGGTTGGTCACCGTGACCGCTTCGATACCGAACGAGCTGGAGCCCATGAGCGCTTCACCGCTCAGTTTCACCATCGCCCGCCGGTAGGGTACGCCCACGTGCGGCCTCCTCGTTAGCGGCCGAGTTCGTAGCGTACGAAGCGGCTGATGCGGATGTTCTCGCCGGTCTTGGCCACCACGTCGCGAACCAGTTCGCCGATGGTCCGGCCCGGGTCGCGGATGAACGCCTGCTCGGTGAGGCACACCTCGTTGTCGGGGCCTTCCAGGTCTGGCGTGCGGTCTTCAGGCGAAACGACTGCGGGGTTCATCGCCGCGACCTGCATCGCGATGTCCTTGGCGAGCGAGCGAAACTCCGCCGTGTTCGCCACAAAGTCGGTCTCGCAGTTCAGTTCGAGCAGGACGCCGATACGCCCGCCCGCGTGGATGTAGGCTTCGACGACACCCTGGCTCGTCTCGCGCTCCGAGCGCTTCGCCGCCGCGGCGATGCCCTTCTCGCGAATGATCTCGCGCGCCTTGTTCATGTCGCCGTTGGCTTCTTCCAGCGCTCGCTTTGCGTCCATGACGCCAGCGCCGGTGGCCTCGCGAAGTTCCTTGATGAGGGAGGTGGTGATTTCCGCCACGGGTCGTATTACTCCTGGGTTGCCGGGGTGGTGGGAGCCTCGGCCGCAGCCTGTTGCTCGGTCGAGATGCGCGTCACAGACGCCTGGCCTGCCGCTTCAGGCTGTTCTTCCGGCGACGCGGTGTAGGTGCCGCTGGCAACACCCGCCTCAGCCTCCGCTGCCCGCGCTAGCTCGTCCGCATGGACACCAGCGCCGACACCCGATTCGAGCGCTGCGCGGCCCTCGATGGCAGCATCCGCCATCTTGCCGAGGATCAGCTTGATCGCCCGGATGGCGTCGTCGTTGCTCGGAATCGGATAGGAGATCGGGTCCGGGTCACAGTTGGTGTCGACGAGCGAGACGATTGGGATGTTCAGCCGCTCGCACTCCGCAACCGCGATCGCTTCCTTCACCGTGTCGATGATGAACACCGCCGCCGGGAGCCGGTCCATATTCTTGATACCGCCGAAGTAGCGGTTCAGCCGCTCGATCTCGTTCGCGATGTCGAGCTGTTCCTTCTTGGTCATCCGCGTGAAGTCACCGCGCTCTACCGCCGCCTCGAGGTTCAGGAGGTGGCGAACCCGGCCCTGGATCGTGCGGAAGTTCGTCAGCGTGCCGCCGAGCCAGCGGTTGTTCACGTACGGAAGGCCGGCGCGTGTCGCCTCGGTCTCCACAGTGTCCCGCGCCTGCTTCTTCGTGCCGATAATCAGCACATCGCCTTCGCCCGCCACCACGTCGCGCACGAAGTTGATGGCGTCGTCGAGGCGCGTCACGGTCTGCTGCAAGTCGATGATGTGGATGCCGTTCCGTTCGGTGAAGATGAATTGCCGCATCTTCGGGTTCCAACGGCGCGTCTGGTGGCCGAAGTGAACGCCGGCCTCCAGGAGCTGCTTCATGCTAACGGGCGTAACCAGGGGGTCCTCCAACAGTGCGACGCATAGATTTGACTCACCAAGAGCCAGGCGCCGCCAAACGGGCACAACGAAACCAGCTTAGCGGGCACATCCGGTTGACGAAAGAAATGACCCCGCGTCCCGTCTGCGATGACACGCAGAGGGGATACTGGCCGCCCCTGCGCGCTGGGCGGCGTTCGATGTACACCTCGCCGGCGTCCAGGTAACGGTAAGCTACGGGAACGCCCCTGGGGCGGCCACTGACGGGTCAAGCTCTGAAATCGCTCCAGGAGCTAACCATTGTGGGTGTGCCATGCGAAGGCTCGCCCCGGGGGAGCTGCGCGAAGGCCATGAATGGCGGGCACGTTTGGATTGTTGGAGCCGGCCCGGGGGATCCCGGCCTGCTTACGCTCGCCGGGCAGCGAGCGCTCGCGGCTGCCGACGTCGTCATTTACGACGCCCTCGCGCCGGCGGCACTGCTTCGTCATGCCCCACGGGGCGCCGAGCTCGTCTATGTTGGCAAGCGCTCAGGCGCGCACCTGCGACGGCAGGACGAGATCGAAATGCTCATGGTCGAACGAGCCCGCGCCGGTAAGCGCGTAGTCCGCCTGAAAGGCGGCGACCCGTTCGTCTTTGGCCGCGGCGCAGAGGAGGCCCTGGCCTGCCGCGCAGCGGACGTCCCGTTCACCGTTGTGCCCGGGGTAACCTCCGCCATCGGTGCGCTCGCCTATGCTGGCATCCCCGTGACCTACCGCGGGATGGCAACCAGCTTCCTCGTCGTCCCGGGCAACGAAGCCGACGAAGGCGGGGCCAGCGTCGACTGGAGTCTCGCGGCACAGGCGGAGACGCTCGTGATCCTTATGGGTATGCGGACGCTCGAAGAGAATATGCGTTGCTTACTCGATGCTGGCTGCCCTCCCGGGCGCCCGGTTACGTGTGTCCGCTGGGGTACCCGGGCCGACCAGGAAGTGCTGACGGGCACGGTCGGCACCATCGCTGCCCTCGCTGCCGAGCACGGCCTCGAGTCGCCGGCCGTCATTGTCGTGGGTGAAGTCGCCACGCTCGCCGCCGATCTTGCCTGGTTCGAGCCCGGTCCGTTGGCGGGCCGCCGTGTCGTCGTCTCGCGCACCCGGGAGGAGGAAAGCGACCTCGCGCGGCGCCTCGAATCGCTTGGGGCGTACGTGGTCGAAGCGCCGGTCATCGTCACGCGGAACCGCCCGGAGAACGTCGACACGCACTGCGTCGAAGGCTGCTGGGACTGGCTCGTCCTGGCGAGTCCGAACGCTGTCGACGCCTTCTTTGCGGCGCTCCGGACCGCGGGCCTCGACACCCGCGCCTTGCACGGGGTCAGCATCGCCGCCGTCGGTGCAGCGACTGAAGCGGTCCTGCAACAGCACGGCGTTCGCGCCGACTTCGTGCCGTCACGTGCAACGTCCGAAGCGCTTGCCGAAGAGTTGCCGCGCACAACTGGTGCGCGCGTGTTTCTCCCTGTCTCCAACCTCAGCGACAGCCGCCTGTCCGATGCGCTTCGAAAGCGCGGCGCGAAGGTTCAGCAGGTGGCCGCCTACGAGATCGTCGCTGAGCCCCTGGACGAGCAGCGCCTGCGGGAGATTCGCGAGGCAGACCTCGTCACGTTCGCCAGTGCCACGGCCGCGCGCTTTCTGCGAGCGGCGCTCGGCGACCGTGACCTCCCGCCATCAGCGCGGCTCGTCAGCATCGGCGAACAGACATCGAAGGTAGTCGTGGAGTGTTTTGGCCGTGTCGACCACCAGGTTGATGACCCGTCGCTCGACGCAGTGGTCACGTCCCTGCAGGAGTGCTTGGCGCGAGCGCCATAACTATCTGCTCTCCCGCTGGCGTTGGCCCGCACGAATGACAGGGCAAGAACCAGCGTGCGGGTGGGGACTGGCAGTGATACCCCACCTCCGCCCGCTATCCTGAACCTGTGGACAGCCTCGAACGCCTGCACGCGGACATCATCGCCTGCCGGGCCTGCCCGCGCCTCGTTGCCTGGCGCGAACAGGTAGCGGTGGAGAAGCGCGCTGCCTTTCGCGATTGGCAGTATTGGGGCAAGCCACTCCCCGGCTGGGGAGATCCACAGGCGCGGATGCTCGTGATCGGCCTCGCTCCCGCTGCCCACGGTGGCAACCGCACGGGCCGCGTGTTCACCGGAGACCGCTCCGGCGACTGGTTCTTTGCGTCGCTCTTCCGCACCGGCTTTGCGAACCAACCGATGAGCCAGCACGTCGACGACGGTCTCCAACTTCACGATGCCTACGTCGCCTCGGCCGTGCGCTGCGCACCGCCGGAGAATAAGCCCACACCGGCCGAGACGGCTGCCTGCCGCCCATTCCTCGAGCGGGAATTGGCCTTGCTCCCGACGGTGCGTGTGATTGTTGCGCTTGGCGCCTTTGCCTATGCCGCGGTCTCCCGGCTCACCGGGCTGCGTCCTCGTCCCGCCTTTGGTCACGGTGTCGAGGTGGCCGCCCCCTCGGGCCACACCATCATCTGCTCGTACCACCCCAGTCAGCACAACACTTTCACGGGCCGCCTGACCGGGGAAATGTTTGACGCAGTCTTTCGCCGTGCGCGGGAAATCATCGATGACAAGAGGGTGCTCGATTGCAGCCAGTGACGTCACCCCCGGTGTCGTGACTTTTGTCGCAGCATCCTGTCGCTGCTTCGGGGATAGTGGCTGCCATGGCAGTCATCGAAATCGATAACCGTGGACTTCAGCCGCCGGATCCCATGGTGCGCATCCTCGAGGCGCTCGAGAAGCTCCCACCGGGGGACCAGGTGCTCGCGCTCATGGACCGCGAGCCGATGATGCTCTACCCGGAACTCGAACGCCGGGGTTTCACATGGACGTTCGAAGAAGGGACCGGAGATGGACACCGGCTAACCATCGAAAGGGCACACGCGTAATGGCGATGCCGGTTGCCCCGACGCGTAGCCCAGCACTCTCGCTGGTGGCGCCGTTCTTTATGGCGGCGCCGCTCGCGTTGGTGGTAGCCGGTCTGTTGCTCGCGACCAGTGGACCAGCGATCTTCGTCGCCATCAATGAACCTCGCACCGTCGCCATCACACACGCGACCGTCATCGGTTGGCTCACCACCTCGATTATGGGAGC
>JALOAP010000287.1 GCA_023228745.1 Dehalococcoidia bacterium
AAAATCCCATGGAAGTTTTAAAAGATCCCCCCAAGCCGACCGACTGGCAGCTGATCGCCATGAAGCGGCTCGGGGTCGAGTGCTCCGAGCACCTCACGGACGCCCAGGCGTACTTCATCTTCCGCGACATGCTCAACAAGCAGGGCGTGGAATACCGGGAATACGAAGAGCTCCTGAAGGAGCACGGCACCGTGAGTCTCCTTCCTATCTATTCCTTCGGAGTGGAGTTCGAGGGCTTTGTCCGGAGCTCCCACGGAATCGAGGGGCTCGGTCGTAGCCTCACGGACGCGGGGATCTCGACCGTGAGCCTCGGCTATACTCACGCGCTCATGAACGAGTGGAAGATCGTTCCCGACAGCTCGGTCAACGGGCTCGCCGGGTACTCCCCGCTTGAGCTCGTCACGCCGAAGCTCTTCGGCGCCTACGGGTTCCAGCTGCTCAGGAAAGCCCTCGACGCCTGGAAGGAGGCGGGGGCCGGCGTGAACGCGTCCTGCGGGACCCACGTCCACATCGATGCCTACAACTGGGACCGGCGGGACATGCTGGAACTGGCCAAAATCTGGGCCAAGATCGAGCGCAAGGTGGTCTGGGGCCTCGTTTCCCCCTCCAGGAGAAACAACTCCTATTGCCGTCCCGTGGACCGTGAGTACTTGAAACAGCTCGCTTCCTACGGGGCGACCCACCTTGACCGTTACCACAGCCTGAATCTCTCGTCCTACGGTCTCTACCACACCGTCGAGTTCAGGCTCCATAACGGCACCTACGAAGCGAAGAAGATCATCCCCTGGATCGTTTTCCTCCTCAAGCTGACGGATTCCGTCAAGAGGGGGCTCACGCACGGGGCGATGACCGACCTGTCGATCGAGGGCGTCCTGGACGCGATCGGGCTCAACCGTTCGGCGACTTCCCTCCTCAGGGAGGCCCGGGAATACCTGGTATCCAGGTTTCGATACTGGACAAGGGACGCCGAGACCAACCCGTCGCACGCCTGGACGAACCAGGAGATCGACCTGGACGGCATCGAGGAGGAAGTCAGGTATGACGGCGCCCTAAGGCGCTATCACCAGGAAAGAAGAACGCCCGCGGCGTCGGAAGACCCGGCGCTGCCGGCAAACTCCGTCTTGAATCTCGCGGGCCGCATCCCGTCGGCCTCTCTCTCTGACAGCGAGCTCATCCACGGGTTGGTGAGCAGCTCCTGGGAGGTGCGGAGCCGGAGAAGCGAATTGATCCATGTCGTCATTCTCAACCCAGACGACACGCTTACCTGCACCTGCCGGACGTTCCGATCGAACAAGTACTGCCTCCATACCGTCAACATCGCCAGGTTCCTGACCGCACTCAGGCGGGAAACCGGCGCGGCAGGGAGGTAGGCTATGTGCGGAATATTCGGGTTCACGGGACATTCGTCGTGGAAGACCTCCGTCCTCCTGCAGGCGCTCTGCATCGCCGACGAGGTGAGAGGGCAACATTCCACGGGGCTCGTCGTCCAGACGTCGACCAGTGATTTTTTCATGTCCAAGAAGGCCCTGCGGGGCAAGTCTTTCGTCGCCAGGGGGCATTGCGCCTTCCTCTTCAACAGGAAGTACGGCAACGCCCTCGGGCACAACCGCTTCGCGACAGCCGGGGCCGTGAACGATCGCAACGCCCATCCCTTCGCCGTCAAGGTCGGCGCCGGGAAGTGGAATTTCGGCGTTCACAACGGCATCGTCGGCGACAAGGAAGTGATCGCCAGGGATTACGGCGTCCGGAACCACGACGTGGATTCGGCCGTCGCTCTCGGGGCGATCGGGAAACTTCAGCTCCAGGGATATGAAGTTATCGACGCCATCGAGGAGGTCACGAATTTCATCTCCCCGAGGGCGGACTTCGCCTTCGCGTACCTGAACGGCTTCGAGAAGGCGGTCTACCTCTGGAGGTCCCCGGACAGGCCGCTCACGGTCATCGACGCAAGGCGGCTTAATCTGGGTCGCTGGTTCTGCTCAACGCCGGAGATATTCAAGGACGCCTGGAGCATCCTCCGGGGCGCCCTGGGTGATCTCAGAAAGGTCTCCAAGTTCGAGGCGGTCCCCTACCGGTTGTACCGGGTCGCCGATGACGGGGAGTTCGAAGTTGAGCCGGTCCGCGAGCTCAAGCACGCGAGCAGGCTCGCCTGGGGCGAAGGCGTCGAAAGCATTTTTGACCCGGAGATCTCGGGCGGAACACGCCAGCATCGCGGGAGTCGGCATTCAAGCAGTAATCAGCGGGGTCTTTTCGGAGATGGGGATTCCGACGTTTTCCAGGGCCGGATCAATTGCCGGCCGAAAGGAGAGATTGAATCATGAAGCTTCTATTCAAGAAAGTGATCAAGAGGGCGACCATCTTCCGGATCAGGGAGATCATCGAGGGATATCACTCCCTCGCCGTATTCGAGGGCCGCTATTACGTCGCGCTTAGGGATGGCAGGATAGCGGGCTGCGTCTCCCTGGTGGAGCGAGGATGGTACATGACGGAAATAAAGCACCTGTTCGTCAAGGAGGAATACAGGGCAAGCGGGGTTGGCAGGTTCCTTCTGGAGGAAGCCCTGAAAAAGGTCTTCACTCCCCTGGTCTGTTGCACCGTTCGATCGGACAACAAGAGAAGCGCTGACCTTTTTCTGAAGAACTCCTTCGACATCATGGGCACCTTCCGGAATTCCATGACGGACCGGGAGATTTTCCTCATGGTGGGGAATTTGCAGCAAAAGGAGTGAGTCGTATCAATCAAGGGGCGGCCATGCCGCCCCTTTTTGCATTGCCCCCAAAAAGATATAGCCGGAAAATGCTGATCTCTGTCAGAAAAATCGCCTTCGTCTTAGCGACAAAAAAATTGGGGTTCCTTTTAACTTTTTTCTTGCATATGTTATATCATATGCTATATAAGACCACTTAGCTAAGAGACGAACCACATTTGTGAGAGGAAACTCGCTTGTGGGTTAATAATTATAATTACGTGGTTCTTGTAAAAGAAGTCCGCGTTCAACTAGGCCTGAGCCAAGAGGATCTGGCTCGGGAGTTAGGGGTCAGTTACGCCACCATCAATAGGTGGGAAAATGGGCGGTTCTCGCCTTCCAGATTAGCCGTAATGCAACTTGAGACATATTGCGACAGGATGATTGGACTGGAGAGACTGGTTCTACCCGGATATAAAAAATAAGAAAAATCCAATAAAAAAGTTGACATATTGTTGGTCCTTAGAATTTCGAGCAATGGGACGAAATACTCCGGTATTGGCTTGTGGCAGCCTATTTATTGAAAAAATCGAAAATATCTACACGGCGAAAGATGCCACCCTCCTAAAAAAGGCATACGGCTTTTCAAGGCAGCGGGAATCCGACCGTGATTCATCGCCTTTCAAGGCCGCTGAAATGCTCATTGAGCAGGGGGCGGATGCTGAAACTGTTGCGTGTGCCCTGGTAGCCCCTCATTTTTGGCAAGGCCGCGTTAAACCAGAGGAAATTCGGGAACACGTCAGTCAAGATGTAGCCGATACACTCGCATATCTCAAACAACCCTTCAGCCTCCGTATCGATACCGAAATCCATCGGCGCAAGGATATTAATGCTCTCCTAGTGTCCATGTCCGAGACGCCCCGCGCGGCCATTCTTCTTATCGTTTTCCGTCTAATAGAATTGGAAACGACGCTTGAATCCCAAGGAAAGAATCCATGCCATATGGCGCAGGAAACGCTTCATTTCTATGTGCCAATCGCGGATCGGTTAAGCCTTGGCGAGATGCGCCGCCGTCTTGAAGATGTTTGCTTTCGCATTTTGCATCCCTTTCAGTATGAAAAACTGAAGCAGGACGTGACTCCGATTCAGTCCGAAGATGAGAAGTGTCTGGAGATACTGATTGAAGGCGTCAAACGTCTGTTGGACAAGAACCGCATTCATGCGGAAGTTCACGGTCGCGCAAAGAGCCTTTATAGCATCCACCTGAAGATGACCCTAAAGGGAACGGCGCTGGAGGACATCATGGATCGCATCGGACTGCGAATCATCGTCTCGTCCGTGCCCGAATGCTATGCTGTACTCGGACTGCTGCATACCCATTTCAAACCGATTCCCGGAACCTTTGACGATTACATCGGACTTCCCAAGGATAATGGCTACCAGTCTCTGCACACCTGTGTCTACCCAATGCGAGAGGTCACCCATAAACCGATTGAGTTCCAGGTGCGGACAGAACTTATGCACATGGAAGCTGAGCACGGCTCGGCTGCGCATTGGCTCTATAAAAGTGCTGTCGCTATGGGAAAAGACTCCCTCAAAAACCAATGGTTGAAGGGGCTCGTGCGCCGGCATGACCAGGCAAAGAGCACCGATGCGTTTATTGAACTTTTACGCCGTCAGGTTTGCGAGGATCACATGGTGGTTTTCGGCAAGGGCGGCAGAATCACCCGCTTGCCCGACAAAGCCACCGTTCTCGAATATCTGGATGCCGCCAATTTCTTTGCTTCACGGAGCAGTGTCGTAAAGGTGAATGGAAAATTAGCAAGCTTAGATCAAACCCTCCGGGATGGAGATTCCATTGAGATCGTTGACTGCGAAGATTCTGCCAGTCCAGGTACAGTTGCTGATGACATGGGGGACATAATCGGACAGCATAAAGCGTCACCCATG
>JALOAP010000523.1 GCA_023228745.1 Dehalococcoidia bacterium
GAAGTACGAGGCCCTGGGCTATGCGCTGAACGAGCCGGTGGGCATGAACGGCGTGGAATCCTGGTACGAAAGCGCACTTCGCGGCGAGAAGGGGTACACCGCCGCTGAACAGGACGCCCAGGGGCGGCTCATCACGGCGTTGAAGACCAAGAACCCGGTGCCCGGGAACAGCGTAAAGCTGGCCATTGACCAGGGGCTGCAGGACTTCGTGGCGGAGTACCTGCAGGACACGATGGCGGAGTCGCAGACGGCCGCGGCGGTGGTGATGAGCCCGAAGACGGGCGAGATCTATTCGATGGTCACACTGCCCGCCTACGACAACAACATCTTCAATCAGCCGGAACGGAACGCCGATGCGTACGAGGCGCTGGTGCAGGATGAAGAGCGGAAACCGCTCCTGAACCACGCATTGCTCCCGGAGACGCCGGGCTCGACCTTCAAGCTGATTACGGCGGCCGCGGCGTTGCAGGAAGGGAATATCGTGCCGGAGACGTGGCGCGAGATCCCCAGCGTGAACCTGGAATTCAAGGGCGAGAACGGCGAGGTCTATTACTTCAAGGACTGGAAGGCACACGGCGGCCTAAACCTCTACGGTGCCATCGCGTGGTCTTCGAACATCTACATGTACCAGGCGTCCTGCGGCATCCCGCAGGAGGGCATCAAGGGGCTTGGAGACGACCCCGAGGACTCGGCGGTCATCCTTGCCTACTACGCGCGGGCGTTCGGGCTCGGGCCCCCGACGGGCGTCGACACCGGCGGGGAGTTCTTCGGGACGATTCCCACGCCCGAATGGCGCCGCCGCCAGTACGAAGGGCCAGAGTTCTACGACAGCGACCGCGAGTGGTACTACGCGAACACCTGCTTCATGGGCATCGGACAGGACTCCGTGACGGCCTCGCCGCTGCAAATCGCGCGGATGACTGCGGCCGTGGCAAATGGCGGAAAGCTCCTTACTCCGCACGTGATGAAGGAGATCGTCTCGCCCGAAGGGGACATCATCGAGACGGCAAAGGTAGAGGCGAAAGACGTACCGGTGGACGCGAAACACCTGGAGGTCATCCGCGAAGGGATGCGCCAGTGCGTCACGCAGGGCGCCTGCGACAAGGCAGCGGTCGATAGCTGGACCAGTGGCGGCAAGACGGGCACCGCAGAGTTCTTCAAGAACGGCGTGAAGCTGCAGCACGCCTGGTACACCGGCTTCGCCCCCTTCGACGACCCCGAAGTCGTGGTGACCGTCTACTACGAAACGGGCTGGGGCGGCGATAAGGCCGCACCGGCAGCCGCGGCGATTCTCAAGTACTTCAAGGACAACGTGCAGCGGTGAGCGTGACGTTTGAAAGCCGCGGACCACGGTTGCTGGCGATCAGCGACTCGAGTGCGTTCGGGCGGCGGAGCATCTACCGTGGGTGGGATCGCTTCGATTACATCCTGACGCTCTCTGCGCTGGCGTTGGTGATCTTCGGGCTTGTGCTCATCTGGAGCGGCTCCTCCCGCGTCTACGACATACCGGTCACGAGCTTCGCGCACCCCGTGGCGAAGCAGACGATCTTCGCGATCATCGGGCTTGGCGTCATGCTCGTGGTTTCGAAAATCGACTACCACTACCTGACCCACTACTCGTGGGCGCTGTACATTCTCTCGCTCCTCTCGCTGGTGGGGCTGATGGCGGTTGGCTCCAGTGCGTACGGTTCGACTCGCTGGGTCGACATCGGACCCGTGCAGGTGCAGCCGTCGGAGTTCGCGAAGCTGGCGACGATCCTTTTGCTGGCCCGGTACTTCTCGGAGCGTGGTGGAGACGCGAAGGACCTGCGGACACTGCTGGTGTCGCTGCTCATCGTGCTGCCGTGTGCGCTGCTTGTGTTCATCCAGCCTGACCTCGGGACGACGCTGGTATTCATGTCGATCTGGCTCGGCGTGGTGGTGGTGGCTGGCGTGAGCCGGAGCCACTTGCTGGTGCTGGGTGCGATCGGCATCGCGGCGCTGCCGTTCGTCTGGACGTTCGGGGTGGCGGATTACCAGATCGAACGCATCTCCGTCCTCGTCGACCCGGACGAGGACCCGTTGGATGCCGGCTATAACGTCATCCAGTCGCAGATCGCGGTGGGCTCGGGCCAGCTTTTCGGCAAGGGGCTGGGCCAGGGCGAACAAACGCAGCTCCGCTACCTGAAGGTACCGACGAAGGACTTCATCTTTAGCGTGCTTGGCGAAGAGCTGGGGTTCGCGGGGGCGATGCTGTTGTTCGCATTGCTCTTCGTGCTGCTCATGCGGGGCATCCGGGCGGCGCAGATCGCGGGGGATGTCGCGGGCCAGTTGGTGGCCGTGGGGATCGTCGTGCTCATCCTGATGCAGGCGTTCATCAACATCGCGGTGAATGTCAGCCTCTTCCCCGTCACCGGTATTCCGTTGCCCTTTGTGAGCCAGGGCGGAAGCTCGCTGGTCACGCTATTTGGCGCCCTTGGCATCCTCCAGAGCATCGTCATGCGGCACCGGGCGTACCGGCAAACGTAGCGGTTCACGAATTCGCGATTCACGATCCGCGGGCTAGCGCAGACCTCAGGCGGAGACGGCGCGGAGGGCGTCGCGAACCGTCGCTACGGGCACGAGCGCGATACCGTCGGCACGCTGGGTCGAAGGTGGCACGAGGCAGCGTTCGAAGCCCAGGCGGCCGAGTTCGGCGAGACGGCGCGGGGCGTTTGGTGCGGGGCGAATGGCGCCGGAGAGTGCGACCTCACCGAGGAAGGCGGTCCCCCTCGGGAGCGGCTCGTCCTT
>JALOAP010000288.1 GCA_023228745.1 Dehalococcoidia bacterium
ACAACGTGCCGGATTCAATCAGTAGCTTTCCAGCGGTCTATTTCGACATTGACACTATAAATTATCATCAGGACGCCGGAGGGGACCAGAAGGACACTATCGAAATAGTTCTCCTGTCCGGGCGGGCCGATGGTATCACATCGGCTAATGTCAAACTGGACACATATCTAGAAAAAAGCGGCACATCTTCGATTATGGCCTACGCTGAGGCGGCTAGTTTCACAACCCACGCGGCGGCATTCATTGTCAAGGATTTTCGGCGCTCAAAAGGCGGGGAAAGAATCGGCGGCGAACTGTACTCAGGCGGGCGCTTCCGCTGTGAATTTATAGCTCTTTAAGGGGTGTGTTAAATGGCAAAACTAATCGGCAAAGACGCGAGGCTCTATATAGCAGGCTACGATATTTCCGCAATGGCGGCAGGTGTGACTCCCAACAGGGAGCGCGACATGCACCAGTACGCGGTAATGGATGGCGTGGCAGGTTATCACTACTTCCCGGGCATAGGCAAGGATACTCTTACCCTTGAGGGAATATTTGACGACAACTATACGACCGTGCTGCAGAACCTCAGAAGCGCGACAACCGGCTATCAGGTGATTATCCCCTTTGGCACTTCTCAGGGAGACGATGCGCTGGCGGCTGATGCAGTACGGCTGAAGAAGCTCGAATATAAAACGGTTGTCACGGATTTGAACAGGGTCACGGCTGAACTAGTGACGGATGACCGGCCTTTTGACGAGTGCATCATGATCCAAGAGGCGGCCACAAAGACCGCCGATGGCGAGAGTTCCAGCGTGGACAACAGTGCAGAGACCACCGACGGGGCAATCGCATTCATGCAGTATTGGGGTCTCGGCGCAAATGACACATTGACGCTCAAGATTCAGGAGTCCTCTGACGATGGCGGGGATGACTCCTGGGCAGATTTGATATCGTTCACTGCGCTTGATGGGTCGGTGCTCACGTACGGAAGTGAGAAAAAGACCGTCACCGGGACCATTGAACGGTATCTCCGGGCGGTGTGGACATTCGGCGGTGTCTCGACCTATTCCTGCTCGTTCCTGATTGCCGTTAAGAGGCTCTAGCCCTCAAAAATAATTAGCAGTTCATATTGTAAAAAGGGGCGCTCATAGTAGCGCCTTTTTTATTGCTGCAAAATCGGGAGGTTAAATTATGTCTACTTCGGGAAAAACCACAGGCAAGAGTCTGGTATTCACGCTGGATAATCAGGGCGGCGCAGGGGATGTGGACATATCGGCGTATGTCAAGAGCGTCTCCGGACTTCCGGGGGAAATCGAGCTGGCCGAAGTCACGGTTGGCGGCTCGGCCGGATACAAATACTATCCGGCCCTGCAAAAGGTGGAGTTCTCGCTTGAGTGCGTGTTCGATGACGCCGCGAGTTCGGCATGGACAATTACGAAGGACTTTATGAGCGACACGACTACCAGAGGCTTTGTGTTCGAGCCTGCCGGGGCCACATCTGGTTATCTCAAAATTACGGGCGAGTGTTGGATAAAGAAAGTGTCTTTGCCGGTCAAGACCACGGAACTGATGACCTTCACCATAGACTGCGTGGTCGACGGCGCTCTGACGATCACAACCGTCTAGTTGAGTGAGATTAAGGAGGATTTATGTCTCAGTATTTTATTGGAGCTGAAACAGTGCGGCTGGCCTTCCCCGATGGTCAATGGGTCGATCTCAAAGAGGAGATGACACAAGCCGATCAGGATTACGTGGTCAATAAAATGGTTCGGGCGAAGCTGCAAGCCAAAGACGGCGGCGCGTCTGATGTCTCTCTCGATCTGGGCAAAGGTGCAGTCATGGAGCGCATGATTGTCGCGTGGTCATTCGAGGGCGTGCCAGTGAACCCGGACAACATCTCAAAGCTCAGGGGCAAATACCGGGCGCTGATCCTTGAGAAGATTGACGAGCTTCAGAAAGCCGCTGGAGAGTGGTCAAAAAACTCCGTGACGGCCTCCACGTAGAACTATTCGAATCTCTGACTATTGGAGTGCCGCTAGAAGGCCCGGACGCTGCCAAGTGGCGGCGCTTCCGGGTCATGAAGGAAATGGGTTGGACATATCAGGAATACCAGAATACCCCTTTGAGTGTACTTAACGAGGTTTGGGCCTTTATGCAGACCGAGGCGAAGGCTGTAGAGATCAGTAAGGGTTAAGGAAACGCTTATGGCTACGGAATTATCATTTTTGCTCAAACTGGAAGACCAGGCCACCAATAAGCTGAATGAATTTCGAAACACCCTTGATGGCGTGACGAACAAGCAGCTTAAACAGGCAGGGAAGGCTTTGACTGGGTTCGGAGCGGCTACGCTTGTGGCTCTGGGGGCTATGACAAATGTAGCGATGGGCGTAGACCAAACACGAGGTGCCTTTGAGGGTTTGGCAGAACAGGCTGGTGTCTCGGGGGATGAAATCCTGGCTGCCCTCAAAAAAGCCTCCGCGGGGACCATATCTGAGAACGATCTCATGCTGGCGGCTAACCGAGCTATGGTGCTCGGAGTCGCGGAGAATACCGACCAGTTTTCGGCGCTCATGGAGATTGCGAGAGATCGGGCGCGGGTCATGGGTAGTTCAACGACTGACGCATTCAACGACATCGTGACCGGCATCGGTCGAGGATCCCCTCTAATCCTCGATAACCTCGGTATTCTCGTGAATCTCACAGAAGCCAACGAGGAGTATGCCAAATCCCTCGGGAAAACCGCAAAGGAATTGAGTGAAGCCGATAAACAGCAAGCCCTCTTGAATGCGGTCATCAAGCAAGGGCAGTCCACGATAGACCAGCAGGCGCTGGCTAGCAGGACAGCAGCGGAGAGCGTCGCAGTGCTGAAGGCCTCCTTCAGCGACATCGCGGCACAAATGGGGACGGCATTGTTGCCCATAGCGCAATCAGTAGCGGGTGTGCTGGGGACGCTTGCAAATTTGATTAAGTCGATACCTGACCCTGTAATGGAGGTGGTCGTTGTTGTCGGTCTGGTTGCCGGGGCCTTTGCAGCGGTCGCAGGCCCGATCCTTCTTTTCCTCGGATACATCCCTCAGATAATTGCTGGGGTCGGAACCATGAGCACGGTATTCACGGCCCTTTCTGTATCATCTGGCCCGATTGGATTGGTGGCTCTGGCAATCGCCGGTCTAGTGGCTGGCGGCGTTCTGCTCATGACGCATTGGGATACCGTCGCGGGCTTCGCAAAGAGCATTTGGGCGGGAATAGTGGGGGCCTTCGAGAACGTCAAAACTAAGGTGCTCTCGGTTTATAATAGCGGCTTTGGCTGGTTGCTTCCAGGCGGGGGGATATACAAAGCGTTTCAACTGTTCAAGGACGAGATCCAAAAAGTTTATGAGGTCGTGAGTTGGCTTCCGGGCAAGGTCGGCGACGCGCTGAGTAAAGCAGGGAGCGTTCTAAGTGGGTTGAACCCATTTAAGGGGCTCGCCAAAGAGGCAAGCGCCGCTATCGACGATATCGAAGATCGCGCAAAAGAGCTGACATCAGAACTCAAAAAAGAGGCAGATCAACAACTCTCGGATGCACTTTCCTCGATTGATAAACAGCGCACTGCGGCTGATCAGGCTTATCAGGACGCGATAGCAAATATCAAAAAAGAGTATGGGGTAACTGAGGCCTACCATCAGAACAAGCTTGAGCTTGCGAGAGAGGAGACAGAGGCATCAAGGAGGGCCCTCGATGACGAACTCGAAGCTGCTCGCGATGCTTGCGACGAAAAAATTGCCCTTTTGGATAAAGAGTATGCCGCGAAGCTCAAGACCCTTGACGCCGAGACTCAGGCAGCAATCAAGACCTATCAAGATCAGATCGATGCTATCGACGCGCAGACATCGGCTGAGAATAAGGCACTCGAAGAGCAACGGAATCAGAGACGAATTGCCGAGCTTCAGAGCCGAATCGATACCGCGACGACTGGGGAAGAACGCCAGAGGGCAACTCAAGAGCTTGCTGATCTCTTGGCCGAGATCGAGCGTGACAGGCTGCTAGATGAACGCGAGGCCCAGAAAGACGCTCTACAGGCCGAAATCGACAACGTAAAGGCGCAAGCCGCCGATAAGCGCACCGCTCTAGAGAAAGAACTCGCGACCAAAAAACAACACGAGGCCAGTGTCCTGGAGGCCACGCAGACCCGCATACAGGGTGAGAAGGAACTCCTCGACGCGGCACTCGAAATAAGGCTTCAGCAGATCGCGAACGAAGCGGCGGCAGCGATTCAGGCCGAAAAGGACAAACTTGAGGCGACTAAGACACGGCTGATCAGTGAAGAGACTGAGACGAAAGCTCAACACGAGCGACTTGTTCAAGAAGAGGTCTTATATCAGACGGCTCTCAATAGGGCTCGCTCCGAGGCCATCGTCGGTACGAGCAACGCGGGCACCCAGTATGAAAACGCGATGGCAGCCTCGATAATGGTTCCGGCACTTGCCTCTGGAGGCATAGTCACCCGGCCAACAATGGCACTCATCGGAGAGGCTGGGCCGGAAGCAGTTGTGCCCCTGAATAGGGGCATGGGCTCGGGCATGGGTGTGAATGTGACCGTCAACACGATGGCCCTAATGGGCGATGAGGGCTCTATCCGGCAGCTTGCT
>JALOAP010000289.1 GCA_023228745.1 Dehalococcoidia bacterium
GTGGGCTCCGGGCTCATCGGGCTTGCTGCTGCCCGCCGGGTCTCCGTACGCGTGACGCAGATGGCCCGGGAGATGCTCTATTCGCACGCAATGCACGATGGCGGCCGCCGCGACGCGAGCGTGGAGCAAGTCATCCCGCTGCCGCTGCTCCCCTCCATACAGAGCCAACTCGTTACGCCCATGCTTGCCCACCGTCAGCTCGTTGGCGTCCTCTGTCTCCAGAGCGAGGCTCCCGGTGCGTTCCAGGCGGACGACGAATTCGTCGTCGGTATCCTCGCGAACCAGGTCGCGATGGCGCTCGCAGCCCTGCGCCAGGCGCCGTTCGCGACCTCACCCGCAGCGACGGTTTCCGTTGAACCCGGTGCGCCCATCCAGGTGAAGCACTTCTGCGAGGACGACAGCATCTTCCTCGATAACGAGTACCTGATTAAGGGCGTAGCGGGAGGCATTCTCTGGAAACTGCTGCGTGACTACCAGGAACAGCACCGGACGGAGTTCAGCAATAAGGAGATCCGCCTCGACCAGTCCCTCGGTCTGCCCGACATAAAGGACAACCTCGAGGCGCGCCTCATCCTGCTCCGCAAGCGCCTCGAGGAGCGTTGCGACTCGCTTCGGATCGAAAAGACGGCACGCGGACGCTTCCGCCTCATTGTGCGAAGGCCGCTTTCCCTCGTTTCGGTCGAGGGAGGCAGCCCCGTCTAGCGGGTGCTACTCATCGTCACCATTGTCGTCGTGGTCGTGCCCGCTGGGCACCGATGGCACGATGGCGATCTCCCCGCTTTCGCGACGTCCCCGCCGTGGCGCTGGCACATCCTTCAGCGCCTGCAGCAGCTTCGCCAGCGCATCCGGGGCCGTGCCTGCCGGCGGCACGACGAGTGCCGTGCCCGAATCGCGCAAGACGCGCAGCTCGGCCGGGCTCGCCTCGGCCGCGACGGAGACCAATAGTGGCGTGCTCGCGAACGAGGCGAGCCGCACCAGCGCGAGCTGGTCCTTGAGGGTCATCCCTGTCAGCGGGCGCTCCACGAAGAGTGCATCGAGGCTCAGGGGGCCCAGCGCCCGGAGCGTCGTATCGTCCATCTCGGGCGATACAACGATGACCTGCCCCATCGCGTCGGTATCGACCGCCGCCGAGGAAGTCGCCTCGAGTGTGCTGATGGCAAAGTCGCAGCCTGCATCACGCAGGCTTGCGGCGCCGCTCTCATCGAGCGTCTCAACCCACGCGCCCGCCGTCAGCTTCTCACCGTTCAGCTCCCGGATGGCGGGTGCAACGGTCTGCGCATCCTTCCCCTGGAAGAGGACCACATCTGCCCCAGCCTCGACAGCGGCCTTCGCTGTGGCGGCGTCGTTCACGATTGCCCCGAGCAGCATGGCGGCAGGCTGTTCTCGCGCCGCCTGCCCGAACCCGAACCCCCGCGAGTTCTCGCGGCGCTGAATGCGCTGAATCTTCTTTTGGAGCTGGCTCATGATTTCCCTCCGGCCTGAAAGTCCGGGGCCTGGCGGACAACGCGGCCCCTCTTGATGATGGCGGAAAAGTTCGCTCGGTCGGCAAGCGCTGCAAGGTCGTCCAGTGGGTCTCGGCGGAGCATTAGCACATCCGCGCGTAGCCCTTCTTTGATTCGGCCCGAATCGATTCGCAGCAGGTCAGCGGCCCACGCTGTCGCGGCCAGCAGCGCCGCCGCTGGCGACAGCCCGTGCTCCGCCATCCGCAGGATCTCCTGCGCGTTCTCGCCCGGGCGATTCAGCGGCGTCCCCTGGTCAGTTCCCATCGCGACCAGTACTCCTGCCGCGGTCGCCCGCTTGAAACTCTCGATGTGGTCGACCAGCACCTGGTGCGCCTTATCGACCATGTAGGGCGGAATCCCGGCATCGAGGCCACCGTTGGCGATGTGCCACGGGGCAGTCAGGGTGGCCACGAGATAGGTGCCGCGCTCGACCATCAGCCCGATAGCTTCCTCATCGAGCCAGACGCCGTGTTCGATTGAATCGACCCCGGCGCGAATCGCATTCTTGATCCCTTCCGTCGACTGGGCGTGTGCCCCCACAACGCGGAACGCCTTGTGCGCTTCCTCGACACCCGCTGCCAGTTCCTGCTCGCTGAGCGATGGCGAAAGCGGGTCCACCCCGGGTGTCATCACACCGCCGCTTGCGAACAGCTTGATCGCCCCGGCGCCCGCCTTCAGCTGCTCGCGCACCGCCTTCCGCACCTCGTCCGGTCCGTCGGCCTCGCGAGCGATGAAGCCGTGGCCATGGCCGCCGGTCATCGTCACCCCAAGCCCTGCCGCCAGCAGCGTCGGGCCCGGGAGTAAGGCATCGTCGATCGCTCGCGCCAGGTCGATGTTGAGCCGGTCGGCCGCACCAAGGTCCCTGGCCGTGGTCACGCCCGCGTCCAGCGTCGCACGCGCGTGCTCTGCGGACTTCCATGCGCGCGTGGGGAGCGATAGCGTCCCGGGGCTGCTCATCTCCGCGGGGTCGCCCGAACTCGTGATATGCACGTGGCAGTCGATAAGCCCTGGCACGAGGTACATGCCGGCACAATCCAGTACCACTATCCCGGCGGGCGCCTGCACACCCCGGCCGACGGCCGCGATACGGTCGTCCGTGCAAAGCACGTCGACTCCGTGCGCGAACGCTCGCGCCTCGCTATCGAACACCGAACCGCCGCGAAGGAGCAGGCCCGGCGCGTCAGCAGCCATCAGGGACTCGAGGTGTGGTACTCACGGACGCTCATTGTCGCCGGGCACTTCCCGTCGCGGCAACTGAGCACGCCTCCCGGCGAGCGCGTAGAGTTGCGCGCCGGAGGGAAGAATGAATATCCGTGTCCGCTTGGTCATCGATGAGCTCGCCCGGCACCGTAGCCAGTTCGAGGCATTCGCACGCTCACTCAGCGCCGAAGAACTCGCCACGCCGATACCCGGCTCGCACTGGATGGTGAGGGACTACGTCGCCCACCTCTGCACCATCGACGCGCTCATTGCCGCCGGTTTTTCGCCGCAGGTCGGCCTGGAAGCTCCTCCGCCGGAGGTCGCCGTCCCGCGACCCTTCGACATCGATGACTGGAACGGCCTTGCGGTGCAGGGGCGCAAGGACGCGAGTGTCGAGGAGCTGCTCGAAGAGGCGGGGAAGCATCGCGCGAACATGGTCGCCGCCATCGAGCGCATGACGGATGAACACCTCGATCGCGAGATCATGTACGGTGGCGACCGCAAGGCCACGGGCTTGCCTCCAACGCGGGTCCGCTTTGGCGGGCTGCTCTGGGGTATCGCCATCCACGAGCCCACGCACACTCGCGATATCCTGCGCGCGCTGCCCCACCGCCGGGCAGAGCCCGCCATCGCCGAGTGGATGGCCAGCGTGAATCACAGCCTCATTCCGCAAGGTGTGCGAGAGCAGCGGGTGTAGTTCCGGGCGTTCGGCTAAGGTGGATCGAAGAAACGCACGTACAACAGGAGACACTATGGCGAAGCAGTATCCGAACCCGCCGGAGATGTCCATCGATCCCGCCAAGACCTACACGGCGAAGATCAATACCACAGAAGGCACGATGACCGCGGAGCTCTTCACCGACGACGCGCCACAAACGGTGAATAACTTCGTCTTCCTCGCCCGCGATGGCTACTACAGCGACGTCATTTTCCATCGCGCGATCGAGGGGTTCATGATCCAGGGTGGCGACCCCACCGGCACTGGCGCTGGCGGCCCGGGCTATCGCTTCGCCGACGAGCCCGTGAAGCGACAGTACCTGCGCGGCACGCTCGCGATGGCGAATGCTGGCCCCAACACCAACGGCAGCCAGTTCTTCGTGATGCACGCGGATTACCCGCTGCCCCCGAACTACACCATTTTCGGGAAGCTCACTGACGGGGAAGACGTACTCGACAAGATCGCCACGGCGCCCGTTAAGCCCTCTCGGACTGGTGAAAATTCCCAGCCTGTGAACCCGGCCAAAATAACCTCGATCGAAGTCGAAGAAAGCTAGCCACCGCACCCCGGCAACAAGACAGCCCCGGCGCTACCGCCGGGGCTGTCTTCGTCGCTGGTGGCAACAATCACCGGACGGCTTCTAACTCCGTCTTGTGCGACTCGATGACCTTCTGGGCGATGTTGTGGGGCACCTCGCCGTAGTGGTCGAACTCAAGCTCGAACGCACCTCGGCCCTGGGTGATGGAGCGAAGGTCCGAAGCGTAGCGCTGCACCTCCGCGAGCGGCACCTCCGCTTCGATGATGCTCATGTGCCCATCCGGGTTGATGCCGTGGATCTTCGCCCGCTTCGTGTTCAGGTCGCTCACCACGTCGCCGGCGTTCGCATCGGGCGCCCACACACGGATGTTCATGATCGGCTCCAGCAACACCGGGCCTGCGCTCGCCACCGCTTCCTTCAGCGCCTGCGACGCGGCCAGCTTGAACGCCATTTCGCTCGAATCCACTGGATGGTGCTTCCCGTCGTAGAGCACAATCTGGCAGTCCGTCAGTTCGTACCCGGCGAACACCCCCGCGGCGGCCGTCTCATGCACCCCCTTGTCGACTGCGGGGATGAACTCCCGGGGCACCGAGCCGCCCACCACTCGCTCGCTGAACTGAAGGCCCGACCCTCGCGGCAGCGGGTTCACTTCG
>JALOAP010000290.1 GCA_023228745.1 Dehalococcoidia bacterium
CGCAGCGAGCGGGTGATGGCGGGGCGGGCCGATGCGATCGTGACGGCGTCGCCCCACGAACGGGAGCTGCTCGAACGGTATTACGGTGCGAACCCGGCACGGATGGAGACCATCCCCTGCGGCGTCGACCTCGAACTCTTCCGTCCCCTGGACCGTGCCGCCTCCCGTGAAGAACTTGCCCTCCCGGCACAGAGCCCGGTGCTCCTCTGGGCCGGCCGGCTGGAGAAGCTGAAGGGTGTCGATATCCTGGTCGACGCGCTGGGCCAACTCGATTCACCGGACGCGCTCCTGCTCATCGTTGGGGGCGACGAACACGCGGCCGGGCTGAAGGCGGAGCTCACGGCGCAGGCCGAAGCGGCGGGGATGGCCGGCCGGCTGCGTTTCGAAGGCCCGGTGGCCCACGAGCGGCTGCCGGCCTACTACAGCGCTGCCGATGTCTGCGTGGTGCCAAGCTACTACGAGAGCTTCGGGCTGGTGGCGGTGGAAGCGATGGCCTGTGGCACCCCCGTCGTGGCTTCGCGCGTCGGCGGGCTGGTTTCGACGGTGATTGACGGCGTGAACGGCTACCTGATCCCGTGGCGCTGCCCGGAGCCCTTCGCGGAGAAGCTGGAGGTGCTGCTCGAAAACCCGGAGCTGCGCGCCAACTTCAGCCGTGCGGCGCGGCGCTCCGTCGAGCATTTCCGCTGGAAGACCGTTGCGCTGCGGATGGCTGACCTCTACGACCGGGTGCTGGCGGAACACCGGGAGCGGGTGGAAGGTCCGCGGCGCGCGCGCTTCGCGAACGAGGCGTGGGAAGCGGCGGTGGTTGCGCGAGGCTAGGCGACGCCCACCGCCCCGTTATGATTGCAATTGCAATCTTGTGCGACCCAGGTCACGGTTTGCCCGGCAGCCGCCTCCTACGCTACGTCTCGCAGCCGGTGCAAAAGGGGCAAAGGAACGCGCGGCTGCCGAGGGGGTAGCAATGTTCGACGCGATCGTGGTGGGGGTGCGGGCCGCGGGCGCGCCGCTCGCAATGAACCTGGCCCGCGAGGGCTATAGCGTCCTGGGGCTCGACCGGGACACACTGCCGGGGCCACCGCGCCCTGCACAGGCGCTCACCGGACACGCCGTCCACCGGATCCAGCGCTGGGGCCTCCTTGAAGCGCTCAAGGCGACGGGCACGCCGCCCATGTGGAAGCTCACCATGACCGCTGGCGAAGGCCTCGTCGAACTCCCGTTCCGCGACGATGTGGCGGCTTACTGCCCGCGGCGCGATATTCTCGACCGGCTGCTCGTGGACGCCGCCCGCGAGGATGGCGTGGAGGTCCGCGAAGGCGTCAGCGTCACCGGCGTGCTGCGCGACGATAGCGGGCGGGTAACCGGTGTCGAAGGCGTCACCTCCGACGGCACACCGCTGCGCGAGGAAGCACGCATCGTGATCGGCGCCGATGGCCGGAAGTCGCGCATTGCCGAGGCGGTGCAGGCGCGGACCTACAACGAGCTGCCGGGGCGCACCTGCTGCTTCGCTGGCACGTGGCGGAACGTTGCGGTCGAGGGCATTGAGGCGTACTTCCTTTCCCGGCGAGCGATCATCGTCTATCCCACCAACGACGGCATCACGAGCGTGAGTGTGATCTTCCCCAACGAAGAGTACGAGCGCATCAAGCAGGACGTAGACACTGAAATTGAGCGCACGCTCGCGGGCGTCCCGGGGCTCGCGCTGCGCCTTCGCTGCGGGAAGCACGAGGGGAGCTGGTGGGGCCACCGCTGGCCGGGGGCATACTACCGCGACCTCCACGGCCCGGGGTGGGCGTTGGCCGGCGATGCCGGCTTCCTGAAGGACCCCATCCTCGGCCAGGGCATCAACGATGCGTTTCGCGACGCGGACCGCATCGCCCGGGCCATTCACCAGTCGTTCAGCGGTGGCGAAGACCTGGACGGGCTGCTGCAGTCGTACCAGGAGCACCGGGACGAAGTCACGCGCATGATCTACCAGGCGAGCGACGAGTTCGCGCAGCTCCTGGTGACGCCATCGATGCTAACCTCGATCGCGAATTACGCAGACGCGATGCTGGCCTAGCAGGCACAGGCCCAGGGCGAAAGGCGCGCGCTGTTGCGGGGCCGTCTCACTGGTTTCGCCGGGCGTGGCTTTCGCCTTTCGGCTCTGCCGCCTACACTGGCTCTAGCACTCACCGCATGAGAGTGCTAACATCCCGATTGCTAATTCCAAACCCGCATTGATCCAGGAGGCTCAACTCATGGCCAAGGCTGCCACCAAGGGAAAGACCCAGCTCGTTCCGCTGGCCGACCGCATCGTCATCACCCCGCTGAAGCAGGAAGAAGTGACCGCCAGTGGACTGGTGATCCCGGATACGGCGAAGGAGAAGCCGCAGCAGGGCGAAGTCGTTGCCGTTGGGCCGGGTCGCCTCGACGACAACGGCAAGCGCGTGCCGATCGACCTCGCAAACGGCGATCGCATTCTCTATGCGAAGTACACGGGCACCGAGATCAAGCTGGATGGCGAGGACTACATCGTCCTGAACGAGAAGGACATCCTGGCGAAGCTCGTCGTCTAAATTTCCACCCTGGCAGAGGCGCGGGCGAGCGAGCAGACATGCTGCGCGAGCCGGCGCCTCTGCGGTTTCTGTGAGGAAGAACGAATGGTTGCAAAGCAACTGCTGTTCGACGAGTCCGCCCGCCGCCACCTGAAGGATGGCGTGGACGCCCTCGCCGACGCGGTCAAGGTGACGCTCGGCCCCCGCGGCCGAAACGTCGTCATCGATAAGAAATACGGCGCCCCCTCGATCACCAAGGACGGTGTGACCGTCGCCCGGGAGATCGAACTCGAAGACCCCTTCGAGAACATGGGCGCGCAACTCGCCAAGCAGGTCGCCACGAAGACCAACGACGTGGCCGGCGACGGCACCACCACGGCGACCGTACTGGCGCAGGCGCTCGTGCGCGGGGGGCTCAAGGTCGTCGCCTCGGGCGCCAACCCGATGGCCGTGAAGCGCGGTATCGATAAGGGCATGGCTGCCGCCGTACAGGACCTGCGCGCGCAGGCCCGCCCGGTGCTCACCAAGGACCAGATCGCCCACGTCGCCTCCATCTCCGCGAACGAACCGGGCATCGGTGAACTCATCGCGGACGTGATGGAGAAGGTCGGCAAGGACGGCGTCATCACGGTCGAAGAGTCGCGCGGCATCAAGTTCGAAACGGAGTTCGTCGACGGTCTGCAGCTCGACCGCGGCTACGTTTCGCCCTACTTCGTGACCAACCCGGACCGGATGGAAGCGGTCATCGAGAACCCGCACATCATCATCACGGACAAGAAGATCACGGCCGTGCAGGAGCTCCTGCCGCTGCTCGAGAAGGTCATGCAGGTCACGAAGGACATCGTGATCATCTGCGACGACATCGAGGGCGAAGCGCTGGCCACGCTGGTGGTGAACAAGCTGCGCGGCACGATCAACATCCTCGCCGTGAAGGCGCCCGGCTTCGGCGACCGCCGCAAGGCCATGCTCGAAGACATCGCCATGCTCACCGGCGGCACTCTCATCACCGAGGACATCGGCCTCAAGCTCGATGCCGCGACAGTGGCAGACCTGGGCCGCGCCCGCCGCGTCGTCGCGAACAAGGACGACACGACCATCATCGAAGGCCACGGCACGGACGAGGCGATCCAGGCGCGCATCAAGCAGATCAAGGCGCAGATCGAAGATGCTACCAGCGACTTCGACCGCGAGAAGATGCAGGAGCGCCTGGCGAAGCTGGCTGGCGGTGTCGCCGTCATCAAGGTCGGCGCCGCGACCGAAGTCGAACTCAAGGAGAAGAAGTTCCGCGTCGAGGACGCCCTGAGCGCCACCCGCGCCGCCGTCGACGAAGGCGTCGTGCCGGGCGGTGGTGTGGCGTTCATCCGCGCCCAGGCTGCACTCCGCGAGTTCGCTCAGACCCTTGAAGTCGACGACGAGCGCACTGGCGTGAACCTGCTCATCGAAGCGCTCGAAGAGCCGACCTACCTCATCGCCGATAATGGCGGCCTCGAAGGCGCGGTCATCGTCGACCGCATCAAGAAGCTCGAGGACCCGACGCACGGCTGGGATGCCGAGAAGGACCGCTGGGGCGACATGTACGAACTCGGCATCGTCGACCCGGTGAAGGTGAGCCGCTCGGCGCTGGAGAACGCCGTCAGCATTGCATCGCTCGTGCTGACGACCGAGTCGCTGGTTGCGGAGATTCCGCAGCCGCCGGCAGCTCCGCCCCCGCCGATGGAGGACTACTAGCGTCGTCGTAGCCGCACGGGGTTCACCCCGCGGCAGAACAGTCACACACGCCCCCTCTCGAACGAGAGGGGGCGTCTTTTGTGTGTGCAACACCGAACGGGCCCATGGGAGGGAGCCCTTCGGGCCTTTGTTTCGCCTCACGAGACGTGCACGCTAACAGGAGGTGTTGGTCGCCGCGAATGGTGGCATTCGAAATTGCTATGCATCCTGGCTTACGAGTGGCTTGCACACAGTATTAGGGACACCTAATCTTTCGTCTTAGGAAACCACAAGGAGCTCTGATGCAACGGCTGTCAATTCCGCGATTCCTCCTGCTGGGGCTCGCCGGCGCGCTCGTCGCTTTGTTC